>CAJQPV010000146.1 GCA_905480305.1 uncultured Gammaproteobacteria bacterium
TAGTGGTGTCGTCGATACCGAACATGGTAGATACATCGTAGTCGTCATTGGTGAGCATCCAGAAGGAGCCAAGGATCTCGTGCGATTTATCCAGGCAGTGGAATCCGCCATGCAATCAGACGCCGCAGTTACTAAATAATCATGAATATGCATTTGTAGCGAGTGCGCAGGAATGTCGTTCTCTACGTTGTAATAGGAGTGGCTCTGGCAAAGATCAAAGTGCAATTACCGGGTGCGAAGGTCCGGAATTATTTTCACTCTCCCTTCAAAGGACGCCAGGGAGCGGTGGGTTTAGGGAGTAACCGGTGCAATCCCTGTCGGTTCTCTGAAGCAGCCGATCCGTGGGAATCAACCCAGCGCGAGTTGCCGTTGGATGTACGGCAGAAAGCTGAACTGGACATTCACATACCACGCATTACATGCGAAGGTCTCTATGATAAAATCACAGAATTATTTTTTTGGTCCAACTAAGGAGTATGAGCATGTCAGCATTAAAAATCCTTTTTCTCGCAGTCGTTATCAGCACGCTGGTGGCAGGCTGTACCGAGAGACGAGCGAACAAGAGCCAGGTGAAAGCCAACAAAAGTCAGATTGAGTTGGATGAACGCAAGATGAAAATCGCCGATGACTACAAAAAATGTATTGACAAAAGTAGCAATGAAGAAGAGATGAACAAGTGCGAGGCATATCGGAAGGAGGCAGATGCTCTCTAGTTTGGGAGCGGCAGTAACTGCTGCATCTGAGGCCTTTACGGAAACATGTGGAATGACTGTTACTTTGGCGTGCGCCTTAACACGGCGCACGCCAACCAGGCAGCAATTTTTGCTGTTGCCATGTTTCCGGGGTACTACGCTTAGCTGCTAAAAGGAGTCAACCACATGTCAAGGTTTCATGATCTCCAACCTAACCCCTGTCGTGACCCACATCAGTCAAACTGATTTTCCTTGCAGCAGCACCTGATATGTCAATAATCCGATCCTTTGCACAGGGGGCGCGATAAATAAGCCTGAGGCCGGGCAGGACTACTGCTTAATGAGTTGTTTAAAGTTGTAAAACGCCTGTTACTTTTTTAGTTAGAATAACCTGCCATGGTCCCTCATTCAGGTATGTAATAATCACGGAATGCGATAGCGTGAAAACGTATCCAATCCTGCTGCTACTGGTATGCATGCTGCTGGCAACCCCCGGACAGGCGGCTGACTTTCGTGCAGGACAGGTCGAGGGCCTGTTTGACCTTACGCTTGCCTATGGGCTGGGTGTACGTCTCGATGATGTCGATAAAAATCTGGTTGCAATCGCCAATGGCGGGGAAGCAAAAAACGCCAACAAGGATGACGGTAACCTGAATTACAAGGACGGCATCATTTCAAATGCCGTGCGGCTCAACGCTGACCTGACACTGGCCTGGCAGAACTTTGGCGCCTATGTTCGTGGCTTCGCCTACTACGATTACGAGAATGAGCACGAGGACCGTGACCGTACCCCCCTGAGTTCTCACGCCAAGGACATCCTTGGCAAGGATGCCGACTTCCTTGACTACTATCTTTCGGCAAGTTTTTCTGCCGGAAACATTCCGCTGTTCTTCCGGCTTGGCGATCAGGTGGTGAACTGGGGCGACAGCAATTTTGTCCGAAATGGTATTGACGTTATCAACCCGTTCGACCTGGCGGCACTTAACCAGCCCGCGGTTCCGGTACGCGATCTGCGTATTCCGCAGGGCATGCTCTGGGGGGCGGCTAATGTTACCGAGAATGTCGCGTTCGAGGGATATTACCAGTACGAGTGGGAACCGGCTGGCCTGCCTCCGGTTGGCAGTTATTTTTCCACCAACGATCTGCTCGGTGGTGACGGTGTCAATTTCACCATGCTGGGCGCCGGTGGCTTTTCTGATCTGGGTACCAACCTTGATAGCGCATTCGGGCTGCCGCCGGGCACGCTTGGTTTTGATCGTGACTTCTTCAGGATTGCGGGTGCTGGCACCCGGGATGCCAGTGACCAGGGCCAGTTTGGCCTGAGTGTCTCGCTGATTCCCGAAGACACCAATGCAACCAATTTTACCGCTTACCTGATTCGCTATAACAGCCGCTTGCCGCTGGTAAGCGGCTTGACCGCAGATCAGCGTGCCGTTGACCAAACGACACAGGCAGAGGTCGATGCGCAGGCAGCAAGCCTGGTACCGGCTTATGAATCAACCGGGCTGACACCGGAAGAGGCAGCCGGTGCGGCTTCACAGACTTCGGAGGCACTGACTACCAGTCAATACGGCAATCAGTCCCGTTACGTCGTTGAGTATCCTGACGACATCACTATGATCGGCTTGAGCTTCAATACGGCAACCATCAAACGCGGATTGTTGCTTTCAGGTGAGTATGCCTATCACCGGGATTTTCCCTTTCAGGTAAGTCTGAACGAGGTGTTTGCATCAGTGCTGTCACCCATGCAGTTTAACAATGCCGGCGCCGGCGGCGCACTGGGAAATTTCGCAGCCGATGAGTACGTCAAGGGCTATATTCGGCGCGACCGGTCACAGCTTAGCCTTGGCGCCACCCAGCTCTTCGGGCCCCGTCTGGGTGCGGCCCAAACCGCGGTCAGCGTCGATTTCGCCGGCGTACATGTCCATGATATGCCATCAAGCAGCAAGCTGCCGCTGCAGGGTGTTGAGACACCCACCATGAACTCATGGGGATATCGCCTTTCCGGTGTGCTGACCTACCAGGGCATCCTGGGCGGCTTGACACTCGAGCCGCGTGTTCTCTGGACACATGATGTCAACGGCGTCACGGCGGCACCGGTCAGCACCTTTCTCGAAGACCGGAAATCACTCACATTTGCACTGGGGAGCCGCTATATTGATCGCTGGACCGCCAACCTGGCTTATACGAAATTCTTCGGGGCAGGCAACCAGAATTTTATTCGTGACCGGGATGTT
>CAJQPV010000147.1 GCA_905480305.1 uncultured Gammaproteobacteria bacterium
CGCATCCGGGCTGCTGACAGACGGTGTGCAAACGAGTGCTTCGATCATCTGCAATAGCGTGGGTGTGCTGTTCATGATGCGATAGACGTATGTCCTGGGTGCGGCAGGGTATTGAATGAAGTTATCGCTGTAGCGCCGTAATTACAACTGTTGTTGCTGCCTGCTGGCTGTGGCAGTGGCTGCGGGTCAGCTGGTCAGCTGGTCAGGAAGATACCAGCACCAGGCGTGGTGCCTGGTTTTGTGTGTGGTTGATTAATGGCCGGGGTTTTGCGAAGGCATACCCCTGAACGTAATTTACCCCCATTCGCTCCAGTTCATCAGCCAGACCGGTTGTCTCTACAAACTCCGCAATGGTCTCTTTTCCAAGCAACTGGCCAAGTTCATTAATTGATCTGACCATGGCGTAGTCGACCGGGTCAGAGAGTATGTCGCGCACAAAGGCGCCGTCAATCTTGAGGAAGTCGACCGGCAGTTTCTTCAGGTAGGTAAACGAGGAGAGTCCGCTGCCAAAATCATCCAGTGAGAATCTGAAACCACAGCCGCGCAGGGTCAGCATGAAACTGGTGGCGGAAGTGATATTTTCTATGGCGGCAGTCTCGGTGACCTCAAAAATGATTTGCCCGGCAGGTGCACCGGTTTCTTCCATTTTGTCGATAATGAATTTCAGCATGTCCGGGCTACCGATGGTTTGTCCGGAAATGTTGATGGAGATGGTGATCGGGCGGCCGTCGGATTTTTCTGTTTCAGCAAGCCAGGCCATGCTGTGCTCAATGACCCAGCGATCGATACTGGAAACCATGTTGTATTTCTCGGCGGCATACAGAAAGGCCCCCGGGGCGATGACGGTGCCGTCATCATCGATGAGGCGTAGCAGTATTTCCAGATATGTGTAATGTCGTGATTTGTTGGCGCAAGGAATGATGGGCTGGAAATACAGGGTGAACTGGTCTTTCTCCAGCGCCCGTGTCAGCCGTGAAGCCCATTGCATTTCACCGTGACGTTGCTGCAGGCGCCGATCACCCATGTGGGCAATCTGTAACTGGTTGCGCCCGGCTTCCTTGGCGATATAGCAGGCAGAATCAGCGGCGCTCATGGCGCTGGCGATGTCGGAGGTGCTGTGATCAATGGGAACTACGCCGATGCTGATGCCGAGGGTAAAAGAGGATTCGCCCCAGGTAAAATTGAATTCCTGAATCGACGTTAGCAGGCTGTTTGCGATTTCAACAGCCTTGTCCAGCGGACAATTTTCGAACAGCATGCCGAATTCATCGCCGCCCAGCCGACTCAGGGTGTCCCTGTGCCTTACGGAACCCAGCAGCAGTTGCGACAGCTGTTGCAATAACTCATCGCCGGCCGCGTGTCCGCAGGTGTCATTGACGATCTTGAATTGATCGAGATCAAGGTACAGTAATGTGTGGGTGGTGGCCTGCACTTTCGCATTCTGGATGGCGCGTTCTACCCGGCACTCGAATTCGTGGCGGTTAATCAGGCCGGTGAGTGGGTCATGTGAAGCCTGGTAGGCGAGTTGCCGGTTTTTGGCGGAAACATGATTGATGACTGTTCTGGCGACCAGCAGGGAAAACAACAGCGCGAAACCGGTTAGTGCAAACAGCAGCTGCCTGGTACTGTTGTAGTGCCTTCTGCTTGTCGTTAGTGCTTCCTGTGTTTTTTGTTGTTCCAGCTGTACCAGTTCTCCCAGTCTGCCAAGCTTCAGCCCCTGCAGCTTAAAGACCTGTTCCATGGCGATGTTTGTTTCTTCTTCGCCAGCCTCGCTCATTAACAAGTTGGATGCATCATCAATGTGCGGTTGCGATGCCCTGGTTAACTGTTGCAGTTGATGGTTAAGAGCTGTCTCCCTTTCATCCATGCCACGACTGAATAGCCGTTCTCTGGCAATGCTGTATTTTCCTGTATAGCTGATAAAGCGTTGGTGTTCTGCGTCGCGTTCAAGTGGGTCCTGTATCAGGCGCATGGTTTTGAGACTGTCCGCGCGCAGGCGGATCGCGTCGCGCATTTCATTCGCGGCTGCGGTTTTCATGTTGGTGACTTCAACCAGTTTTTCCATTCTGGCGTTGATCGACTGCAATTGCAGCAGAGAGATCGTGGCGAGTGAAAACATCAGTGTCAGCACGGCCATGAAGCCAATTGTGACCAGCAAGCGAATATTATCCTTCATATTATAATCAATGACCTGCGCAGGTTTATCCATCAATAGGCAAACAGCACGTCTCGCGGTACCGCGACCTGAAGACTATCGGCTGATTTGGCTGGATTCTTGAACAGCAGGTATCGATTGCTGGCGGCAGGCGGTTTGCTACAGTATTTATGTCAGCAAACCGTTTTAGCAGTTATTAACACGGGGCATGTAGCAGGCCGTAACCGCGCTCAACTGCGTACTGGTCTGGATCTTTAGTGCGTTGTTACCCCGGATGTTTGACCGTTACACCCGGGGATAAAGTCAGGCGCAGCTAGAGTCGTGTTATGGCAGTATCTTTTCCGGATACACCACAGCGCAGGTTGGAGGGCAGTGCCTCGTGGATATGTTTGGGCGGGGCCAGCTTCAGATTACTCATGATGTCGACAAAATCGTCCAGGCTTTTGTCGAGACCGAGGCGCGGATTATGTGCCATTTCTTCAGCGATGGTAGAGCAACAACGTCCCTTGTAATCATGGCCGGGATAAACAAGGGTGTCACCGGGAAGTGTAAATAATTGCTGCCTGACCGACTGGTATAACAAGGAGGCATTACCGGACTGGAAATCAGTCCGTCCGCAGCCACGGATAAGCAGTGAATCCCCGGTAAATACAGCACCGTTAACCAGGTAGCTGATGTCGCTGTTAGTGTGCCCCGGCGTGTTAATGACATTGATTCTTTTTGTACCAAGTGGAATGAAGTCACCCCCCTTGATTTGCACGTCAGCACATTTTGTCTGACTGTCCTCGTGTACCACGACAATTGAATTCAGCTTCTGCCTGAGCACGCCTGAGCCGGTTACGTGATCAGCATGCACATGTGTTTCAAGTGTGTACTTGAGTATCAGCCGCAGTTCTCTGATTAACTGGATGTCGCGGTGGACCTGTGATTGCACCGGGTCGATCAAGGCCGCTTCCCGGGTGCTGTTGTCCCACACCAGGTAACTGAAGGTAGAACTTTCTGGATCGAATAATTGGCGGATCTGCATGGTCGTGTCCGGTAGTCAGGGTTATTAAGATTACCATTAAATAAGAAAGAACTAATATTCTAATGCAGTTCAGATAAAAATCAAGTGGTTTTATGTACGGCGATTAAATTGCAAGTATCTGTTTTCAATGTAATTATAATATGCGCACAGGCGGCTTAAGTGCCGGCTTCTTGACGTTCCTGTGGAGAGGTTGTTTACCGGTTAGCGAATGGCTGCGCTTATGCCTTTTCAGTCCCGCCGGTGGGTTGATTGCACTGGCTATTTACATAACAGGCTGTTTTCAGCGCTTCAGCCGGATGAGCAGCCTCTGTACAATAGCCAGCCCGTCATCCACCCGGGGCGGGTTTGAAGCCGTTTTTTTGGAGAGAATATATGAGTCAGAAGCTGAACCGTTACAGTTCCCGTATTACGCAGCCCAAGTCACAGGGAGCTTCCCAGGCAATGCTGCACGGTACCGGTCTCACAGCTGCTGATATGGACAAGGCGCAGGTCGGTATTTCCAGCGTCTGGTACGAGGGAAATACCTGCAATATGCACCTCAATGACCTTGCCGCCAAAGTGCGTGAAGGCGTGGTGGCTGCCGGCCTGGTCGGTATGCGTTTCAACACTATCGGTGTCAGCGACGGTATCTCCATGGGTACAGACGGCATGAGTTATTCCTTGCAATCAAGAGACCTGATTGCCGACTCGATTGAAACCGTCATGAGTGCGCAGTGGTATGACGCCAATATCTCGCTGCCGGGTTGTGACAAGAACATGCCGGGTTGTCTGATTGCCATGGGTCGACTGAACCGACCGGCGTTAATGATTTACGGCGGTACCATCAAGCCCGGGCATTACAAGGATGAAACGCTTGATATCGTATCGGCCTTTCAGAGTTACGGCGAATTCATTGCCGGCAAGATCGATGAAAACACCCGGCAAAACATTGTCAATCACGCCTGCCCGGGTGCGGGTGCCTGTGGTGGCATGTACACCGCCAACACCATGGCCTCCGCCATTGAGGCGATGGGTATGTCGTTGCCCTACAGCTCCTCAACACCGGCAGTAGATCCCGGCAAGCTGGCGGAGTGCTTGAGCGCCGGCAAGGCGATACGCAAGCTGCTGGAAAAGGACATCAAGCCGCGCGACATCATGACGCGTGCGGCGTTTGAGAATGCCCTGGTTATCATCATGGCACTGGGTGGTTCGACCAACGCCGTGCTGCATTTGCTGGCGATGGCGCGCGCTGTTGACGTGTCGCTGACGATCGATGATTTTCAGGCTGTCAGTGACCGGGTCCCTTTTCTGGCCGATCTGAAACCGAGTGGCAAGTACGTCATGGAAGACCTGCACAATGTTGGTGGCACACCCGCAGTGATGAAATACCTGCTCGAGCAGGGTTTGATTGACGGTGACTGCCTGACAGTGACGGGCAAAAGCGTTGCCGAAAACCTGCAGGACCTGCCCGGTTTGCAGCAGGGGCAGGATGTATTTCACGCCCTGTCTGATCCTATCAAGGAAACCGGGCACATACAGATTCTGAAAGGCAATCTGGCACCGGGTGGTTCGGTTGCCAAGATAACCGGCAAGGAAGGACTGCAATTCACCGGCCCTGCCAGGGTGTTTGACTCCGAGGAGGAAATGCTGAAAGCGCTGGAAGAAAACCATATCAACAAAGGTGACGTGGTGGTGATTCGTTACGAGGGGCCCAGGGGTGGTCCGGGTATGCCGGAGATGTTAACCCCGACCTCGGCCATTATGGGTGCGGGCCTGGGCAAGGACGTTGCGCTGCTGACAGACGGGCGTTTTTCGGGTGGCTCGCACGGTTTTATTATCGGTCACATTGTGCCGGAAGCGCAGGAAGGCGGTCCGCTGGCATTGATTCGTGACGGCGATGTGATTGCCATTGATGCCGACAGCAAGACACTGTCAGTGGATGTCAGTGATGCGGAACTGGAACAGCGTCGCGAGGCATGGACCATGCCCGCCTACAAGGCGCAGCGCGGCACGCTGTTTAAATATATCCGCTGTGTCAGAAACGCATCAGAAGGCTGCGTTACCGACGAATAACAACGCTTCAGAAAGTGTCCCAGCTGGATTTTTTCCGGAAACGGATTTTCGGGATGATGAGGCCAACAATAATACCCAGTAACACCACGGCCGCGCCGACCATGAACCAGTCGCGTGCGGTGCGGTCTTTGAGCGCCTCGTTTTCCTGCTGTACGGTTTGTAACTGACGTTCCAGCGACACCATCCGGCCCTTCATATCCTTGTTTTCGGAATCAATCGCCAGCGCGCTGGATGCGGTGCGCCTGATCTCGGCCAGTTCCTG
>CAJQPV010000148.1 GCA_905480305.1 uncultured Gammaproteobacteria bacterium
CTTGCGGCAATACGATTCCATTCGTAGGCAGTGATATCTTCATGGCGGGGTGGATATGCTGCCAACGGGCGACTGTAGAGGTGTGGCACCAGTTCGATGTCGATACCGCTATTGTTGACCAGCGGGGATGTTGACAGGAAATTTGCAAAGGCGATGGACTGGCGGCTGCCGAGTGAGGGCAAATCCTGCAGCGGATGGCCAATCAGCGTGCATTCGGTAACCGCCAGGTCGGCGGGTGGCAGCGTATAGCCGTCCACTTCACTGCCGTTCAGGCAGAACTCACCCAGGTGCGAGTTCAGTTGCACGATGCCGGTAAAACCCAGCGCTGATAATCTTGCGACCAGTTCCTGGATGATGGCCAGGCGCCGGTCGCTATAGGCCTCTTCACGAATGTCATAGGGACTGCTCTGGTTAATGGACCAGGTAATGCTGTCATACAGCATGTCAGATTGGCGGGTGGCCTGTTGATTATTTGTGTCGAGTTGCTGGCGCAGCAAGGTGTTTTCCGAATTGTCTGCGCTGGCCTGTTGCTGCTGAAACAAGTGTGCAGATTGCAGCTGGACAAGTTGCTGGTTGGCAGTATTTAGTGCTGCCCGTGACTGACTGTAGCTATAGGCCAGCCATAATAATGGCACCAGCATCACAAGGCCGATCAGCAGTGCCGGCAGAATGCTGCTGCTATTGCTGCGGCGATGATCGCCAAGTTGATCGACGATACCGCGGATCTCGCGAATCTCCTGTGCCATTTCCTGGTGATGATTTTCCAGCATTTCACCGAGCTGGCTGTGTGTCTCGTTGTTATGGCTAACGGCAACCGCGGCTTCCCGGGCAAGTGTTTCTATGTCTTCAGCGGTGTCCACTGCTGCAAGCTCTTCCGGCAGATTGTCCATCATGACAACCCGTTTGCGCCCCGGCGCTTCGGCAGTGCGTCGTTCACTGACCAGACCCAGGTTGGTGAGTACCTCATAGAGCTCGGCGGGTTCGACCTGCTTCGGCAGAATACCGATAGCACCGAGCGCGCGTGCCTGGCTGACATACAGGTCACCTTCCTTGGAGGTGTACATCATGATCGGAATGGTGGCGGTTGCCGGATTACTCTTGATCGCCTGCACAGCCTGCAGACCATCCATGCCGGGCATCATGTGGTCCATGAAAATGACGCCGGGGGTTTTGTGAACCAGGTAGTCGAGAGCCTGCTGCGCGGATTCGACGGTGTCGACATGCAGGTCGTGTTTTTCCAGCATGCGTTTCAGGGTGACGCGTGCGGTTTTGGAATCATCAACAACCAGAGCAAGCCGGTGTGTCATCTGCAGTGTGACCATGTGGAGAATCTACCGCTACTATAACCCAATCATGTTGCTGTGTGCGACAGTCAATATCCCCCTAGCCGGTGTTGCGCATGCCACTGGCGATGGCATTGATGCTGCGTAACAGTGGTTTCAGCCAGCGTTCGCGTTGTTCCTCGGTGAGGTCGGTATTGCGATACCGTGACAGCAGGGTCACCTGGATGTTGTTGAGCGGGTCGAGATACGGATTGCGACGGAACAGCGAAAGGTCCAGTGTCGGGTTTTCTTCCAGCAACTGCTGGATGTCGCAGACCTGTAACACCTGTGCGACTGTACGCTGGTGCTCGGCGCGAATCTTGCCATAAATACTGCCTGCCATTTCCTGGTCGCTGGCCAGCCGGGTGTATTCGCGCGCGATGTTCATTTCGCCCTTGAACAAAGCCATCTGGATGTTGCCAAGCAGCGCGTGGAAGAAAGGCCAGTTACGGTACATGGACTGCAGCTTGGCAATGCGTGTCGGGTCATTGTTACGCCAGTTCTCGAGTGCGGTGCCGAGTCCGTACCAGGCGGGCAGGGTATGGCGGGACTGTGCCCAGCCAAATACCCACGGGATAGCACGAATCGATGACTTGGAGCGGTCCTGCTGTTTACGGTGCGAAGGACGCGAGCCGATGTTCAGCAAGCCAATCTCGGTTACCGGTGTAACCTCGTAGAAGTAGTCAAACAGGCCATCGGTATTATCTGTCAGGTCGCGGTAGCTTTCCTCACCCAGGCGCGTCAGTTCGTCCATGACGTCCATGTAGTCACGCCGGTCTTCAACGTGCGGTTCGATTACCACGCGACTGGCTTTCAGCAGGCCGGTGACACCCATCGAGAGTTCATACGCGGCGGTTTCAGGGTTGCTGTACTTGTACCTTAGTACCTCACCCTGTTCGGTGAACTTGATCTGACCGTGTACCGTTCCCGGTGGTTGCGACAGAATGGCCTCATGTGTCGGGCCGCCACCGCGACCAACAGTGCCACCACGGCCATGAAACAGGCGTACATGGATATTGTATTGACTGGTGATGCTGATAATTTTTTGCTGGGCCTCGTAGAGACTCCAGTTGGAGGCAAGAATGCCACCGTCCTTGCAGGAGTCCGAATAGCCCAGCATGATTTCCTGGCAATGGCAGGCCTTGTTCAGCAAGCTGCGGTAGGTCTCGTTTTGCAGCAGCTCGGTGAGAATTCCTTCTGCGTTATCAAGGTCTTCAATGGTTTCAAACAGGGGGCTGACACGAATCTGGCAAAACCAGTCGTCGCCCTGTTTTCCTGCCAGACCACACAGCCAGGCGAGGTACATGACTTCAAGTATATGGCTGGCGGAATGCGTCATTGAGATGACGTAATTGCCGAAAGCGTTTTTACTGACTTCAAATTGCATGGTGCGCATGACATCGAAGACTTCCAGTGTCTCGCGGGTGTCGTCTGACAGACCGCTGCGATCCAGTAGCGGCGGTGCTGTCCCCAGTGCCTGTGTCAGTTGTTGCTGGCGTGCTGCCTCATCCAGTGAGGTGTAATCAATTTTACCCGGCAGTGTTTTCAGAATCTCGCTGATCGCCCCGGTGTGGCGCGTTGATTCCTGGCGAATATCAAGGTGCATAAGGAAGAAGCCGAAGGTTTGCACCAGCCGTATCAGGTCCTTGAGACCTGCATTGGCCAGGTCGGTATCGCCACCGGCAAGCAGTGAATCAGAGACCAGTTGCAGGTCCTCCAGCAGTTCCTGTTCGTTCGCATAGCCGGTTGCCTGGGCGTCCGGGTCGGTGTCGGGGTTCTCGATGTGCGCCTCGACGGCGGCCAGGTTCAGTTTCAGACGGTACTGCATGATGCGTAACTTGTGCCGGTAATGCTCGTGCACATAGTCAACCGGCAGGTCCTTGATCGCCTCGGGAAAACGTTGCTCATCGGCCTGCACGTTTTCCATAAAGGCCTCGGGAAAACGGTATAGCATGGACGAGTGTGTCAGGCGCGGGGAGAGCTTCCTGAGTCGATCTATATAGATGCCCAGGATTTCCCGCATTTGCATGCGCAGCGCCAGCGCGGTGGTAGCCGGTTTCACAAACGGGTTACCGTCACGGTCGCCGCCTATCCAGGAGCCAAAATGAATCAGCCCGCCCGGTACGGTGATCGGTGCGGCGCTGTCATCTGTCTGGTAGACACGCTGAATGGCTTTTTCCAGGTAGCGGTAGGTGACTGGTACGGCCTCGAACAGGCTTTCATGAAAGAAGTACAAACCGTTGCGTATTTCGTCCTCGACGCTGGGTTTGTTGACGCGCACCTCGTCGGTGTTCCAGAGCACCCGAATCTGTTGTTTTATTTCCTGTCGGATGGCTTCGCGTTCATCACGACTGATACGCCGGTCATCAAGTTTCTCACTGGTAATAAACAGCCGGCGCAGGGCACGCATGACGGTGCGGCGAATGGCTTCCGTCGGGTGTGCAGTAAAGACCGGCATGTAGAGTGCCTCATTCAGCAGTGTCTGGATCTGCTGCGGCTCGATGCCTTCATCATGCAGTTGCTGCATGGTTGCGGTGAACGAGCCTAGCCACAAGGGGGCATTTTTGTGTACCAGTCGTCGACGGTGCAGATGCTGGAAAGATTCCTCGGCAATGTTGACCAGGCTGAAATAGAGATTGAATGCCCGAATGACGTCAGTCAGTTCGTTCGGTGTGAGATTCTCGATCAGGCGCGAAAGGCGTTTAGCGAGTTTGTCATTTTCCTCGGTGCGCAGGCGTATATAGCCCTTGCGTAAGGATTCGACGGCATAGAAGATACCCTCGCCAGACTGTTCACGCAGTACCTCACCCAGCAGGTTGCCGAACAGGCGAACGCGGCTGCGAAGGTTCTTGTCCTGAACGGTGGTAACCTGTTCTGATTGCTTGTTTGTCATATGCGAAAAAAAGCCACGCCTGTGCGTGGCTTGTTCCTGTTGCGGAAAAAGGATTATACCGATTATAGGGCTTACTTATAAGGATTTCTGCTGCTGCGGCAGTTGACGCGCGGGAATCGATGTCGCGTGCAGCTTATTTATGCTAATAAATGACCGCGAGCTGTCTTATGCCGGTATTGTCGGCCAGCTAGTGTCCTGGATTGGTGTTTAGAGTGCCTGGGGTAACCCCGGTTGTATCCAGCAGCATCGGCTCCAGCGCTGCCCGGATATTGTGCATGATGCGTGCCTGACCCGCGGCGGTGGGGTGAATGCCGTCATCCTGTAGTAATTCACGATGTTCTGCGACCTGTTCCAGCATGCGTGGAACCAATGCTACGGCATACTGGTCAGACAGGCGACGATAGACGGCCGCGAATTGCTCATTGTAAGCCGGCCCGTAATTGGGTGGCAGGCGCACCCCGACCAGCAGTACCCGGGCATGCTCCTGCTGGCTATGCGTAATAATGCCGGCAAGGCTGGTCTCGGTGTCAGAGAGGGCCAGCCCGCGCAGGCCGTCATTGCCGCCGAGCGCAATAATTACGATTGCGGGTTTGTGTGTTTGCAGTGCGCTGGCGATACGCCCCAAACCGGTGCGCGAGGTGTCGCCGCTGATGCTGGCATTGATGACGCGGTAGTGGTGACCGCTCGAGTCAAGCTGTTGTTGCAACAGTGCGACCCAGCCCTCATCGATATTGATACCATAGGCGCCGCTGAGGCTGTCGCCGATTACCAGTATCACGGGTGGTTGTTTTTCAGCCGATAGCGCCGGCAGGGTTGCCAGCAAAAGGGATAACAGCAGGAAACGTATTGAGGTGGAGAATAGTGTCATGATGGTTGCCAGTGAATCAGGAAGTTTTGTCGAAGCCCGCAAGCTGGGTAAACAGGTAGCTACCCGCGAGGGTGTGCTGACCCTGCTGGATGATATCAATTTCAGCATCGATACGGGAACCTCAATTGCGATATTAGGCGCTTCCGGTTCCGGCAAGACCACATTGCTGGGTTTGCTGGCGGGTCTGGATACGCCGAACGAGGGTGACGTGATTATCGACGGGTGTGTGCTAAACGACCTCGACGAGGATGGCCGTGCGCAACTCAGGGCCGGAATGGTCGGTTTTGTATTCCAGAATTTCCAGTTACTGCCGGGTTTGACCGCGATCGAGAACGTTATGTTGCCACTGGAGCTGGCGCAGTCGCCACATCCGCGTATCACCGCAAAGGAATTACTTGAACGCGTCGGACTCGGCGAACGTCTGAATCATTATCCGAACCAGTTGTCAGGTGGTGAGCAACAACGTTGTGCCATCGCGCGTGCTTTTGTCACCCGGCCGCGCTGTCTGTTTGCAGACGAGCCGACCGGTAACCTCGATAGTGAAACCGGCAGGCACATTATCGAGCTGTTGTTCGAGTTGAATGCCGAGCAGGGTACCACGCTGGTGATGGCAACCCATGATGTAAAGTTGTCAGCCATGTGTGACCGGCGTCTGCATCTTGAGGCTGGCCGGCTGGTGAATGAAGAAAACGCTGCGCAGCATGACTGACTCCACGCGCACCGGCACTTATGGTTTTCTCTGGCATGCCTCCTTGCGCATGTTGTGGCGAGACTGGCGTGGTGGCGAGCTCGGTATCCTTGCGATCGGGCTGGTGATAGCGGTCACCAGTATTACTGCTGTTGGTTTTTTTACCGACCGCCTCGAGCGCGGTCTGCAGTTGCAATCTGCCGAGCTGATCGGTGCCGATCTGGTTATTACCTCTGCGCGGAGCGGTGTTGCTGATCATATCGAAGCGGCGCGTGCGCACAACCTCAATGTGGTTATGACGCAGCAATTTCGCAGCGTGATATCCGCGGCTGAGCGACTGCAGCTGGTTGAAGTCAAGTCGGTCGCCGGGGGGTATCCGTTGCGCGGCACCTTGCGCATCAGTGACACACCCTTTGGTGCTGATGTGGCAACGGCCGGGATACCGGCAAGCGGTGATATCTGGGTTGAACCGCGGCTGTTGCAGCTGCTGGGGCTGGTGGTCGGTGACCGGGTCAGTCTGGGTGTTTCTGAATTTACCGTTAGAAAGGTGTTGCGATACGAGCCGGATCGCGCCGGTGAAATGTTCAGTATTGCGCCACGCGTGCTGATGAACCAGGCGGATCTTGATGCTACTGGCCTGATTGATGTGGGCGCGCTGGTCAGTTACCGTGTGCTGATCGCAGGACCGCGTCAGTCGATAGCGCTTTTCCGCGACATCCTTGTCGACAGCCTGCAGCCGGGAGAGCAAATACTTTCGATCGAAGACGGGCGCCCGGAGTTGAACCGGGCGCTTGAGAAGGCCCGGCAGTTTCTTGGCCTGGCAGCACTCATCAGTGTGATGCTCGCCGGTGTTGCCGTGGCAACCGTCGCCTACCGTTTTACTGAACGGCATCTTGATACCGCAGCCATGTTGCGCTGCCTTGGTGCCTCCCAGTCAGTCATTATCCGCCTGTTTGTGATGGAACTACTATGGCTGTCATTGCTGGCTAGCAGTATCGGCTGCGGACTTGGCTGGCTGGCACAATTTGTCATCACCGGCTTGCTCGACCAGTTGGTGGTTACACAGCTGCCGCCCGCTTCCTGGCGCGCACTGTTGCCCGGTTATGCAACCGGTGTTGTCATGCTGGTTGGCTTTGCCGTCCCGCCGTTACTGTCGCTGCGGACGGTGCCACCGCTGCGGGTGTTGCGAAAAGACGTGCAGGTGAATCTTGTTAATCGCTGGCTGGTGTATCTGGCAGTGGTGCTTTGCATGTTCGGGCTGCTGTACTGGCAGATCGGCGACCTGAAGCTGGTCGCTACGGTGCTGGGTGGCATAACGGCCACCCTGGTGTTGCTGGCACTGGCAGCATGGCTGCTAATCATGCTGCTGAATCGGTTGCGTGGTCGCGTTGGCGTGGCATGGCGTTTTGGTCTGGCCAATATTTCTCGCAGACCGGCGAGCAGTGTCACCCAGATTGTGGCATTCGGGCTGGGTATCATGGTGATGTTGTTGCTGTCTACTGTGCGTTCCGATCTGCTTGATGACTGGCAGCAGAGCCTGCCGCCTGAGGCGCCAAATCATTTTGTAATTAATGTTCAGCCTGGCCAGGTTGCCGGGGTCGTAGACTACTTTGAATCGCGCGGAGTGAAGGGAACCCACCTGTACCCGATGGTGCGCGCACGTCTGCTTGAAATTAACGGCAAGCCGGCGCGTACCATGGACTATGAAAGTGAGCGTGCCCGGCACATGATAACGCGGGAGTTCAACCTGTCATGGGCAAAGCAGATGCAGGTTGATAATACGCTGGTAGCCGGCC
>CAJQPV010000149.1 GCA_905480305.1 uncultured Gammaproteobacteria bacterium
CAGCGCCCATCAATACAATCAAAATCTTCCTGTAGGAGCGCCGCCCTCGGCGCGATTTATGGTGAGGTTATTTAACATTTCCCGGACGATTCATCGCGGCGAGGGCGCCGCTGCTACAGCACTTTTCTGCACGAGAGATCACGGCTACAGACAGGTAAATCTCTCCTGCATAGTGTCAGCAGTTTAATAATCACACAGGGAAGAATCTCACATGCGCTATCGGGTAACCGGCGGCAGCAGTGGATCTTAGCCTGATAGAAAAAGAGGAACCCAAAGACGAGGATGATGAGCTGGCAGCGCAGGTCCAGGCACCAGCGCCCATCAATACAATCAAAATCTTCCTGCAGGAGCGCCGCCCTCGGCGCGATTTATGGTGAGATTATTTAACATTTCCCGGAGGATTTATCGCGGCGAGGGCGCCGCTGCTACAGTATTTTTCTGCACCAGCGCCCATCAATACAATCAAAATCTTCCTGTAGGAGCGCCGCCCTCGGCGCGATTTATGGTGAGGTTATTTAACATTTCCCGGACGATTCATCGCGGCGAGGGCGCCGCTCCTACAGCACTTTTCTGCACGAGGGATCACGGCTACAGACAGGTAAATCTCTCCTGTATAGTGTCAGTAGTTTAATAATCACACAGAGAAAAACTTCATATGCGCTATCTGGTTACCGGCGGTGCCGGTTTTATTGGCTCACACATCACCGAGCGGCTGCTGGCAGACGGACACCAGGTGCGGATACTGGATAATTTTTCTACCGGAAAACACGAAAATATTCCGGACTCCGCTGACGTGGAAGTCATTGCAGGCGACGTCGGCGATTACGACACCGTCTGCGCAGCCATGGCACAGGTCGACATGGTCTTCCATGAAGCCGCCATCGCGTCCGTCCCCGAGACAGTAGGTAACCCGCTGGCCAGCGAACGCGTTAACTACCGCGGCACGGTCAACATCCTCGAGGCAGCACGCCA
Source organism: uncultured Gammaproteobacteria bacterium (assembly GCA_905480305.1). Classification (GTDB taxonomy): domain Bacteria; phylum Pseudomonadota; class Gammaproteobacteria; order UBA9214; family UBA9214; genus UBA9214. The sequence goes on from CAJQPV010000149.1 coordinate 973, forward strand.
CGCCGGCGTGCAGCGCGTCATGTTTGCCTGCTCGGCCGCCGTTTACGGCGATCTGCCGGAACTACCCAAGCGCGAGGACATGCCGGTGAAACCCATGACACCTTACGCCATCGACAAGCTGGCATCTGAACATGCCTGCCAGGCGTATTACCACCTGTATGGGCTGGAGACGGTATCGCTGCGTTATTTCAATGTCTTCGGCCCACGCCAGGACCCCTCTTCGCCCTACTCCGGCGTGATTTCGATCTTTTCTGACTTCCTGAATCACGGCAAACAACCCACTATCTATGGCGACGGCGAACAGACCCGGGACTTTGTCTATGTCGCCGACGTGGTGGAAGCCAACATCAGGGCCTCGACCGCCAGCGAGGCACCCGGCAGGTCATTCAATGTAGCTACCGGCGGCACCCTGTCTATCAATGAGCTGTTGAAAACCATCTGCGATATCAAGGGACAACCGTTCTCGCCGCAATACAAACCGGGAAGGGACGGCGATATCAAACACTCGCGCGCTGACATCAGTGCCGCCAGAGAATATTTGGGCTGGCAGCCCACGGTGGCATTTGAGGATGGCCTGCTGAAACTGTTTGAGGCTTGAAACAAATCGCGGACACGGTCCGCTCCTACAGGTGTATTTATTTAGTGTAGGAGCGGACCGTGTCCGCGATTCTTTTTTCTCCACACATAAAAAAAGCCCCGCTGAAACAGCGGGGCTTTTTTGTTACTAGCGGGCAAAAACGACTTACATCATGCCGCCCATACCGCCCATACCACCCATACCACCCATGTCCGGCATTGCAGGTGCGCCGCCGCCATCCTTCTCAGGGGCATCACCCACCATGGCTTCCGTGGTGATAATCAGGCCGGCAACCGAGGCTGCATTCTGCAGCGCAAAACGGGTAACCTTGGTCGGATCAAGAATACCCATCTCGATCATATCGCCGTATTCACCGTTACCGGCGTTGTAACCGTAGTTACCAGTGTTGGCGGCAACTGCGTTCAGAATCACCGAGGATTCTTCACCGGCATTTGCGCAGATCTGGCGCAGCGGCTCTTGCATGGCGCGCAGGGCAATCTGGATACCCATGGCCTGGTCATGATTGGCACCCTTGAGATCCTTTATGGCGCTCATGGCACGTATCAGGGCAACACCACCACCCGGTACCACGCCTTCTTCAACGGCAGCACGGGTTGAGTGCAGCGCATCTTCAACGCGCGCCTTCTTTTCTTTCATTTCCATTTCCGTCGCAGCACCCACCTTGATCACGGCAACACCGCCGGCCAGCTTGGCCATACGTTCCTGCAGCTTCTCCTTGTCGTAATCGGATGTGGATTCTTCGGCCTGGCTACGGATTTGCTTGACGCGTGCCTCGATGTCTTCCTTGCGGCCGGCACCGTCGATAATCGTGGTGGCTTCCTTGGTGATGACAACACGCTTGGCAGTACCCATATCATCCAGAGTTGCCTTTTCCAGTGACAGGCCAACTTCTTCAGAAATGACCTGACCACCAGTGAGTAGAGCCAGATCCTGTAACATGGCCTTGCGGCGATC
>CAJQPV010000150.1 GCA_905480305.1 uncultured Gammaproteobacteria bacterium
CGGGCAGGGTGATGCAGATAGTGAAGATCCTGCAACCGGACAAGCCGATGAAAATGCCATTCCGGGAACCGGTATCTCCATGATCATGATGGAGCAGTGGCTTGATCGAATTGAAGGGGACCCTGCCTTTCTGTTACGCAATCAGTTTTTGATTGAGGAGCAGCGGCAGCTTGAGCAACGGGGTGGTGCGTTAATGGAGAACCGCCCCTGGTAAGTGGAGCGTGTCATTGACTGTACCGTGATGCTATGTAATCGAAACTGTCGGTTTGCACGCGTAGCCGGAAAATAACCGGCGGGAGCAAGTAACTTGCATAACAAAAATTTCTTTCGGATCTTTATCGTTTGTTTGTTGCCTGGATTCCTGTCAGGAGTCAGCCTGGAGGCAGCGGCATTCGGAGTCAAGGTGTCGCCTCCCCGCAAAGCGAACAATACCGGTAACCGTCCGTGGGGAAACTTCGAGACTGCCAAGCCCGGTTTAAACAGGCAACCTTCGGCAAGGCCGGATCCCCGCTATCCTGGCGCGGCACCCGCTACCGGCTGGTATCCGGCCCGGATGCCCGGGAGTCCGGCTACAAACATCGAACCCGTTGTTGAAGTCAGTACGTATCAATCCGTGTTATACGAACAACAGAACGTTGTTTATACCGTTCGGGTGGTTAGCAGGGAGAACCTGAAAACACTGACTCCTGTGATCCCGCGCATCGAAGGTGCGATACTGGACAAGGTGGATGGTCCTGTCGCCAGTACGCGCTATTCCAGGCAGAGTAATAACCTGGAAATTATTAACGAATACCATTTCAAGCTGACACCGCTTCGCGCTGGCGAGATTGTTATCCCGGCAATCGGTTTCAAGGGCACCCATGTTGAAAAAAGGCCCTTGTACGGTTCACAGGGAAAACCGGCCGGCAAGGCGGCAAACAAATTTTCCATTAGCGCCGAGCGCCCGCTGAAATTACAGGTGCTACCGGCCGATCCTGCAGTCATCCCCTGGTTGCCGTTGAATGATCTGAAACTACGGGTATACATGCTTGATAACGTGCCGGCCAAGGCAGGTGCTCCGGTCACACTTACCCTTGAACTGATAGCCAGGGGGGCGCTTGGTAGTCAGCTGCCATCGCTGGAACAGCAGCTCAAGAGCGATGCCTTCCGGGTGTATCGGGATTCTGTCGATACACGTAACGAGGTGTCCGTCGGTGGTTCGGAATTGCGTGGCAGTCGTAAGGAAACCTATACGATTATTCCTTTAAAGGATGGCTGGATAGAGCTTCCTGAAATTCAGGTTGCGTGGTGGGATGTCGACACACAAACCCCGATGCTGGCCAGTTATGCCATTCAGTCTGCCGTTGAAACGGGTCGCAGCATGGATGCTGCAAGCGACACCCGGGTATTTTCCGCTGCTATCTTCTGGGCACCACTATTGATTTTCGCGGCACTGGTTGCGGCCTACTGGCTGCGTGCCTGGGCGCGTACCCGGCCGTACCTTCAGGCGCTTGGCAACAGAACACGCAACTGGCTGTCGGCAACAGGACGACGCGGGATGCAGCATGCAGCCGTGGTTCGCAAGCAGCTTGTCCCCGCCGTTTCCCTGGGCAAGCTGCGTCTGCTTGTTGCGTCGGTTATGCCAAAAACTGTCAAGCTGTGGATGTGCGCGCGCTGTCTTGATGGCGAGGACAGGCCGGAGGCGTGGTGTGTGCAGTTCAGGTCAAAGATTTGCCAGCAGCTCGATATGTCTCAACATGCACCTATCACGTCTATCATCGAGAAAATTATTGAGGCGCAACCGCAAGCCGAGCCTGCCAGGCTACGTGCGCTGGCCCGGTCAATGGACAAGGCGGTTTATGGTTCAGGTGCACTGGATTTCGCTGCATGGAAGAAGGACTTCAGATACCAGCTGCGCCCTCGTCTGTATCGACGTCGGCAATCTCTGCTGGGACGTGCGAGTCGGGCACTCCCTGCGCTAAATCCACGCAATGCGCAGGTCTCCAGGTAAACCGGGGGCAGCTGCGGATTAGCTATAAATCAAGCAGCAGTTTTAACGGCTTGCGCATGCCGGCGATCTTGCAGGCCTGCTGGCCGTAACCGTACGGAAAAAGATTATAGATATATTAGTGAGTCTGACCCTGTTGATATGATTGGTTACTGCCAGTGATGGTGAGAGATAACAGCTGCAGGTCAGCGGATACGGTAACTGTAGTGGCAAGCCACGCATGCGCCGGTTATGCGCTGGTAGGCAAGCAGCGTTTTCTTCATGTTGCCCTGCCTGGCTGCAGTGACGAGCTGTGCCGCAGCATCGTGCAGTTCCCAGCCGATTTCCCGCATTTCTTTCGGCATGTGCCGTCCGGGCCGCATTTCCTCATCCTGGTACTTGCTCAGCAGACTCCGGCCCATGCCGTTCTCTGCAACATCTGCAGCAGCTGGCAAATCATTTTCAGCCAGGTAGCGGTTAATTTCGTTTAATACCGCAAGGTGATCCAGCATGTCTTCCTGCAGTATCTGGCGGGCCTTTTCAGGCATTTCGACATAGCTACGCAAATCCATGAATTGTGACTCGGGTTCTGCTTCGGTCACGTCTGTGTCGTCATCCAGTGACGTACAGTAGACAGAAAGTGGAACTGACAGGACGGCCAGCGTTAGCAGCCAGACAAGTTTTTTGCCGGGAGCCGAAGTGCCTGGTGGGGATTGGAGCGTGTTCATATTTTTCCTGTTCCTGACTTGCTAACTGAAAGGTATACAAAAAATCCCTGCTAATCGTTGACGCAGGTCAAACAGCCGTGCAATCCGGGCTGACGACAAGCATGTTTCTTTATTTTATGACTTTTATACTTTCATCTTCAGGCCGTTATTGGTATCCCGGACCTGGCCTATGTGCTCATTGCCCGCAAGGCTTTGAGCTGATTTAGCCAGTCTGTCATAAAGCATAACATTCACAGTTGCAGCAAGATTCATGCAGCCATTGGTGGTACATAGATAACGTCATCCGCCCTGCCTGTCACTTGCTGGCTGATCCCGCCATCTTCATGACCGAAAATATAAAAGACATTCTGCGGATGCTGGTATGGGTAGCGGAATGTCCGGGTAGAGGACGTATAAACCCCGTGCTGGTTGGCATCTGTTCTATTGGGTGTTGTGCCTGTCGTAACCGAGTCTGTTTTCGGGTTGAGCCAGCGGTGATACAGCTGAATTTTGGCTGTCGCAGGTGTGTTTGGAGTTTGACCCCATTGATTTATGATTTACTGTTAGCCGAGCCTCACCTTCGCGCTCAAACGAGAGTCGCTACTCGAGGCGCCGACAATCAATTCAAAACTACCTGCTTCGGCAACCCAGTCTTTTGAAACCGGAGACCAAAAGCTGAAGGCCGCCTTATCAAGACTGAGTGTTACGGTCTTCGCCTCGCCAGCTGCGAGCTGCACTTTCTTGAAGCCCTTCAATTCCTTGGGCGGTCGCGGCAGCGAGCATTCCTCGTCACGCACGTAGAGCTGGGCAATCTCGGCTCCAGCCTGGCTACCTGCATTCGTAATCGTGAAGCAAACTTCCAGAGTATCCTCTGCAGAAAACCCGGTTTGCGATACCTTGATATCCGAGTATTTAAACTTTGTATACGAGAGGCCGTGACCGAATGGATAGAGCGGTGCGATCTGCTTGCTCTCGAACCAACGGTAGCCAACAAGGATTCCCTCATCATAGTAAACATCATATTTCTCGCGGGCCGCTTCCCAGCTATCGTTCTCACCAGAGTAGAGGTACTCGCCTTCGGGTACATAGTCGGGGTCCACAGTGTCAGCGAACTCACGCTCGATGGTGATTGGCAGTTTGCCTGACGGGTTGGTCTTGCCGGACAGGATTTCCGCGACCGCGGTATGGCCGTTTTGACCGTTGTACCAACAGTAGACGATGGCGGCCGACTTTTCGTACCAATCGG
>CAJQPV010000151.1 GCA_905480305.1 uncultured Gammaproteobacteria bacterium
ATTAACTATACCCAGATAGCAGGGTAGTTACAGCACTATTGGCCGAATGAATCCCGCCAGCAAGCACACGGAAAAGCGCATCTCACACAGTTACAATGCCAGTCGTGCACGCAGCCCGAACACCCACAAATTATCTTCATCTGGATTCAGTGCAGGATCAACCAGGTATTGAATATCCGGTGTAATAGCGAGCTGCTCGGTTAACTGGAAACGGTAAAACACCTCAAGGGTATACTGGTCATCGAGACCGGAACCAAAGCTGTCCTCATTGGGTTTCCCCCAGTTAGCGGCCACACCCAGCTGGTCGCGGCCACCAAAGGTATGGTAGCCAAGCCCGATGCTCAGTGACTTCTCCAGCAGTGAACCACCGTCATTTGCATAACCGCCGCGGATAAAGGGCATCAGGGCATTGTCCCGCAGTGCCCGCGAATAATTAAAGGCCGCGCCCCAGCCACCCGGGGTTCCAGCCCGGTTACTTTTATCTACATGCCAGAGGGTCAGGTGGGCATTATCGAGGTAGATGCGATCATGCCCGCTGGTCAATCCCAATTCGATGCTGGTGAAATATTCATTCTCGTCGAAGAAGTCATCCACAGTATCGAAGGGTTCCGTCGGGTCAGTGTAGGCGTTGGCGATACTGCCAATCAGAAAAATCCTGTCGGTAAGCAGGGTAGCGCCACCAATACCGAAGGTCGCATCATTGGGAATGAACATGGCCGCACTGCCGGTACTGAAGGCAAAATTCATGAAACCGGTCCAGGGACTGGCCAGAGCATACACATCTACAAAATCCGTCACATCGAGCATACCGGCGACAATCGTTGCCTTGCCCTCGTTTAGCCGTTGCCGCCAGTACAGGTTGGTCAGCCGTGCGCCTTCATTACTGAATGGCGGCTCAACCAGACCGACATAGCCCTGGTCAAAACCGAATCCCTGCGGACTCCCGTCCGTATAACGGTGACGGTGCTCGATCTTCCAGACCGCCGCACCTGTGTTATTGGTCCCACGCCCGACCAGGTCCCATGATCCGAATACACGTAGCATGCCGCTGGCCGCCGAGTCATCACCACTGGCACCGTCCTCACTGGACTGCAGATACAGGGAGGAATAATCGAGACCGAAGGAAAACCCGATATCTTCCTGCAACCCCTGCTTCCAGTCGAACCAGGGTTGTAACAGGCTCTCCTCGACAAACGACGGCCTGCTTGCCGCGTCATCGGCAAGCGTGTTCTCGACGGCATCCGGGCCACCGAAGTTTTCAGCCTGTACAGAGCCGCACTGCGGTGCGGCTAGCAGGCTAACTATTATCGTGTGAGTGGTTCTGTTAAACATTGGCAAAACCCGCCTGCAGGTCAATCGAGTCTTATAAAAAACGGGGCGCCAAAGCGCCCCGTTCTATTGCTGTCTGCTGACAAATCAAAGTGGATACTGTCCACGTGTGGAGGGAGCCCTTGCCGGACGAAAGTAAGGATGATCAGCCTCAACCATCGTATTCTTGAACACAAGCCCGTCCTTCATAATGAAATTCAGTTTCTCCTCGTCGAGGATCAGCTTTATATCATCCAGTGGATTACCATCCCACAACAGCAGGTCGGCATAAGCACCCTTCTTGATGGTACCCAGTTCATAGGTCGGGTATGGGTCTTTCGGGCCAGACCACTTCAAGACAATACCGGCATTACCCGTCCAGTGCTTCAGTGCCTGCGCTGGCGTGTAACCCGCATCGACGTTACAGGTGATGTCTTCCTTGATGCGTTCCACGAACGGTATGCCAAACATATCCGAACCACCGATGGTGAATACATTGTGCTTGTTCATCAATTTTGCGGCATTGCGTGCGCCCTTGCCGACGGCAACGCCTTTCACCTTCTGCTCGTGGGTAAAGAACCCCGGCATGGCGTCATAATCACCAAATGTATTCACGCTCATGAAGCATTGAAAACTCCAGACCACCTCCTGACCCTTCGCCGCCATGCGCTTAACGGTGGGCTCAGTCACCAGGAAACCATGCTCGAAAGAGCGCACACCCAGATCAAGGAGCCGGTTATAGGAGTCGTCATGATAGGCATGGGTTGCTACATAAGTACCATTATCGGCTGCGATCTCGACCGCTCTGGCAACTTCATCCTTTGCCAGCCCCATGATTTCGAGCGGGTCAAATTCGCTGGCCACACCACCGCCGCCCATAATCTTGATAAAAGCTGCGCCGCGCCGCAGATTCATGCGCACCGCCTCGGTAACCTGATCCGGTCCATTAACCACCCAGGTATTCTGGGTAGCTTGTGACATATCTTTGTGATTATGGAGAATGTCCTCGGGCACATTGCGGCCGGCCCAGTCGCCATGACCACCGGTTTGCGAGATTGCACCACCGGATGAGTAAACACGCGGTCCAGGCAGTTGTCCCATATCAATGGCCTTGGCAATATCCAGTGGATCGCCGGCAATATCACGTACCGTGGTGATACCCTTGAGCAATATATTATTCACCAGGTGGTGCTGGGCAAAGGCGCCACCGGCAGCCCCATCCCATCGCGTCTGGTAAGACGCGGTACCTTCAGGCGGGTTGAGCATTACATGCTGATGCATATCGATCAGCCCGGGGGTCATGGTGCGCCCAGCGCCATCAACAACGTAGGCATCGGGAGCCTTGATGGATTCACCCACTTCCTTGATGTGGTTGCCTTCCACCAGCACGCTCATGCCCTTCGCGAGCCTGTCACTGAATCCGTCAAAGATGTTGACGTTGGTGAACAATATCCGGACCGGCTTGTTTTCCTCTGTTGCCCCCGCTGATTTAGCGGGTGCTGCGGCGGCCGAGAGTGCTGAGCCGGTAACTGTCAGGCTGGATAATCCCAAAATGGCCGACACCGTTACGGCAAATCCGCATGATTTAAGCATGGATTTAAATGACATAACTGATCCCCTGTGTTTTTTCATTATTCATTTGAATGAATCGAGATACCGACCATAGTCAGCATGAGGCTAGGATAGCCGATGGCACTGGCAATAACTTATCTATTTGAATCATGCGCGGCATTTTGATGACGTATAATGCAAAGTAATTATCAAACTCATGTAAAATACCGACCATGCTGATTGATGAACCCACACCGGCCACATCGGGTAAAACCAGCCCGCCGCTGGTTCGACTGCAACTGCTGCTGCCATTCATCAATGCGCTTGATCGATTGCGGGTAGATACCGAGGCGG
>CAJQPV010000152.1 GCA_905480305.1 uncultured Gammaproteobacteria bacterium
TGTGTTAAGTCTCTCTTTCGCTCGACCTGGTTACGAACGCAGCAGTGTGCCTGGCCTGTTCCCGCCGTAGCGTATTGCAGGACCGGCATGGAAATGCCTATCACACGGAACATGCAGGAAATAATGGCTGAAATGTAATGCTGTACGTAATACATGGGAGCAATTGTTGTTTATATAATTTATTGATTTACAGCATAATGCTGACGGTTATGAAGATTATCGGCCAGTAAATACGGCCAACACCTCCAGTAAAAAATGGGTACCCGGTAATCTCTCTTGTCGTATAAAGAGTATACCGAGGCGGCACTATAACAACCTTGGTCTATACCCGCAAACGGGGCAGGTAATACAAGCGCATGAAACGCTGTAGAATTCGCGCTTCTTAAAGTCATTATTGCAACTGATGAGCGAGTCAAACACAAAAAGCTTCCCTAAGGTCCGCAAGGTTAATGTGTCCGAGGATGAGGCTGGGCAGCGTATCGACAATTTTTTGGCGCGCTACCTCAAGGGCGTCCCGAAAAGCCATATCTACCGTATCCTGCGTCGCGGCGAGGTGCGCGTGAATAGCGGCCGTATCCGTGCCCAGTACAAGGTGTGTGCCGGTGATACCGTGCGCATTCCGCCAGTCCGGATCTCTGAATCAAAACCGGGGCATGTGCCGGGTATTAATCTGGAACAACATGTTTTGTTCGAGAACCCGCGTCTGCTGGTGATCAACAAGCCATCGGGTATCGCGGTACATGGCGGCAGCGGCTTGAGTTACGGCATTATAGAGGCGCTGCGGGCAGAGCGTTCCACGGCGCCTTATCTGGAGCTCGGGCATCGACTTGACCGTGAGACATCGGGTTGTCTGGTGATAGACAAGCGACGCAGTTTTTTGCGTGCATTCCATGAACAATTGCAGCAAGGCCAGGTCAAAAAGCTCTACCTGGCGCTGGTGGATGGTCAGTGGCAAGGCGGCAAGCGCACGGTGGATGTGCCGTTGCGTAAAAATCAGCTACGTGGTGGCGAGCGTATGGTGAGCGTCGATCCCGAAGGCAAGACGGCGATCAGTATTTTCAGGCCGGTCTCCGTTTATCAGGATACCAGCCTTGTGGAAGTCGAACTGAAAACCGGCAGAACCCATCAAATCCGGGTGCACGGCCAGCATATTGGGCACCCGCTGGCAGGAGACGAGAAGTATGGTGACGAACAATTCAATCGCAGGATGCGGGCTATCGGTTTGCGGCGCATGTTGTTACATGCGCACATGATCGAATTTGTCGACCCTTACGATGATGAAGTCATCACTGTCAGCTCGCCGCTGGATGAAAATGTCAGGACTGTACTGGGGCACCTGGAAACCTAACAGTTTTATGCAGCCGTGCATCATGCTGAATAAATACATGTCGAACAAACGGTAAACCGCCAATGAACACAGCTATAAAATTTATTGTTTTTGACTGGGACGGCACGTTGATGGATTCTGAATCGCAGATCGTGTCCTGTATTCACGCTGCAGCTGCGGATCTTGATCTTGAACCGATGAGTGATGCGACCGTCAGTAATATAATCGGTCTTGGTTTGCGTGAGGCAATCGACACACTGGTGCCCGGACGTGACGAGCAGTTTCACCAGGCATTTGTTGAGGCTTACCGGACTCACTGGTTTCAGTCTGAAAGCTCGCTGCTGTTTGCGGGCGTTCGGCCGATGCTGGATGCTGTCAGGGAACAGAATTTCTTGCTGGGTGTGGCAACCGGCAAGGCGCGGCGAGGTCTGGATCGCGTCCTGAACGATACCGGTCTGGACAGCTATTTTCACGCAACACGCTGTTCCGATGAGGCGCATTCCAAGCCGCATCCGCAAATGTTACTGGATCTGATGGAGGCACTGGATGTTCTTCCCGAAGAGACGATAATGGTGGGTGATACCGAATATGATATGGAGATGGCGACCAATGCCGGTGTTGCCAAGGTTGCAGTGCGTTCAGGTGTGCATTCAGCTGATCGACTCAACCGGCATGCACCACTGGTCTGCCTGGACAGCATTTCTGAAATGCCTGACTGGATGGCAGCCGCAGGGCTGGTCTCTGCATAATGCTTTTAAAACTGATAATCGATAACGGGTGAATTTATGTTTAACAAGGATGCAAACAGCAGCAAAGCCGCAAGCAGCGATGACAGCTGGCACCGGGACCTGGTCAACCGGCTGGCGTTTGCGGCTGTTGATGAACAACGCCGATCGCGGCGCTGGAGTGTGTTTTTTAAATGTCTGCTGGCACTGTATCTGTTGGCACTACTGATTCTGTATATGCCGACGGACTGGTCAGATTTAAGCCGCACAAGTGTCAAGCATACGGCGCTGGTTGATCTGAAGGGCGTTATCTCGGATTCGTCAGAGGCCAGTGCGGACAATATTATCACCGGCCTGCGTGATGCCTTTGAAGATGAGAATACTGCCGGTGTCATTCTGCGGGCAAATTCACCCGGCGGCAGCCCGGTACAGTCGGCCTATATCTACGACGAGATCAAACGCCTGCGGGAGTTGTACCCGGATACGCCGTTTTATGCCGTGGTGACGGATGTGTGCGCGTCCGGGTGCTACTACGTGGTATCGGCGGCTGATGATATCTATGTCAACAATTCCAGTATTGTCGGTTCAATCGGTGTGCGCATGGACAGTTTCGGTTTTGTTGATACGATCAAGATGCTGGGTGTTGAGCGTCGGCTGTATACCGCTGGCGAGAGCAAGGGATTTCTGGATCCGTTCACTCCCTCAAAGCCGGCGGATGTGGCACATGTAAAATTATTGCTTGAGAGTATCCATGAACAATTTATCAGTGCCGTTAAAAGCGGGCGCGGTGAGCGTCTGAAAGATAATCAGAAGTTATTTACCGGTCTGGTCTGGACCGGTGAGGAGAGCCTGCCGATGGGCCTTGCCGATAAAGTGGGTAGTTCAGGATACGTTGCCAGGGAAGTCATTGGTGAAGAAGAGATCGTCGATTTCACAGAGAAGCAGGACCTGTGGGAGAAGCTCGGTGACCGAATCTTTGTTGCCATGGCGAAGGGCATGAGTGAACTGTTTGCCAGTGGCGCCAGCTCGCTACGCTAGAGGTGATTGCTGTATCAGTAGATAAGCAGGTAACAAAGGCTTGCCCGCGCAGGATGATGTTTTTACATTACGGCAGCACAACCCCTGCCTGCATCAACATGCTGGTCAGTCTAATCAGCGGCAGTCCGATCAGGGCGGTCGGGTCATCGCCATCCATGCGTTCGAATAGCGTGATACCCAGACCTTCCGACTTGAAACTGCCGGCACAGTTATAGGGCTTGTCTGCCCGCAGGTAGCGCTCTATCTGCTGCTCGTCGAGTTTTCTGAATTGCACCCTGAAAGGGATATTGTCGACTTGCATCTCATTGCTTGTGCTGTTCAGCAGGCACAAGCCGGTCTGAAAGGTAACCAGCTTGCCTGACAGTTTGCGCAGCTGTGCAACGGCGTTTTCATGCGTGCCGGGTTTTCCGAGAATTTCGTCACCGCTAACAGCAACCTGGTCCGAGCCGATAATAAGTGCCTGGCAGGTTTTTCCAATCACACGCGCCTTGGCCTCAGCCAGGCGCTTGACCAGATTTTCGGGCGTTTCACCAGGCAGACAGGACTCGTCGACGTCGGGTGCGATGGTTTTGAAATCTATTCCAGTGCGTTGCAACAGTTCCTTGCGATATAGCGAGGTAGAAGCGAGCACTACGGGTAGTGAGGTGCTGGTGTTCATTGTGTTGTCAGGTTTCAGGATTCGGATTCGATTTCAACAAGGGTTTCATCCGGATTAACGCTGTCACCCTTGCTGACATTGATGGCGCTTACCTTGCCAGCGAGCGGGGACTGTATTTCGGTTTCCATCTTCATTGCTTCTGTTATCAGTACCGGTGTTCCCGCCTCAATGGCGTCACCGACTGCGACCAGAACGTCAATGATAGTGCCGGGCATGGATGTAGTGATGTCTCCGGGCCGGGTTGCGCGTGGTCGCTGACTGCCGCCGGCTGCACGACTGTTAACGTTGTCGCCGTCAGCTGCCGGTATTTCATCCAGTATCTCGACCAGTACTTCTTCAGGGATGCCATTTACCGTCATGTAAAAAGGACGATTATCCTGCTGGCGATGTCCGGTACCGGTAATTTTTATATGGTAGGGCTCGCCGTGTAGTGTGACATTGAATTCAGTGGGACGTGCACGCCTTTCTGCTGTACCGGTTGGCGCCGTGTTTTCGGGGCTGGCCGACACAGCATGCTTGCTGCGGTTGGTCAGGAAATCTTTGCCGATTTCCGGGAACATGGCATACGTCAGTACATCTTCCTCGCTGTGGGCTATCTTGCCGATCTCGGTGCGTAGCTTGTCCATCTCATCTTCAAGCAAATCAGCCGGGCGTACATCAATACTTTCTTCAGAACCAATCGCCTGTTTTTGTACTGCCGGATCAAAGGCAGCAGGCGCCTTGCCATAACGGCCCTGCAGATATAGTTTTACCTCGTTAGTGATGGTTTCATAGCGTTTCCCGGTGAGTACGTTCAACAGCGCCTGGGTGCCGACAATTTGCGAGGTAGGGGTGACCAGGGGTGGATATCCAAGATCTTTTCTTACCCTGGGGATTTCATCGAACACCTCGCTAATGCGCTCAACCGCGCCCTGTTCGCGCAACTGCGAATACAGATTCGAGATCATGCCGCCCGGCACCTGGTAGATTTGTACGCGGGTATCAGGGCCGTAATTCTCACCTTCGAATTGCGCGTATTTTTTGCGCACTTCCCTGAAGTACTGGCCGATCCCTTGCAGGGCTTCCAGCTCCAGCCCGGTGTCATACCCGGTCTGTTGCAGTGCCGACACCATGCTTTCTGTGGCCGCGTGACTGGGTCCACCGGATAGACTGGAGATAGCCGTGTCGATATGACGGCAACCGTTTTCCACCGCTTTCATAAGGCACATTTCAGCCATGCCGGCGGTAGCGTGGCAATGCAGGTGTACGGGTAATGTAGTCACTGAACAAATATTGTTGAACAGCTCTGCAGTAATCTGAGGCGTAAGCAGGCCGGCCATGTCCTTGACTGCGATGCTGTTACAACCCATGGACTCCAGTATGCGGGCCTGCTCGGTAAAGGTTTCAATGTTGTGTACCGGGCTGGTTGTATAGCAGATGGTTCCCTGCGCATGTTTGCCGGTCTGTTGCACGGCTTCAATTGCAGTTTCCAGGTTGCGGTTGTCGTTGAGGGCATCAAAAATACGGAAAACATCAATGCCATTGTCAGCGGAGCGCTCTACAAAGGCGCGCACCACATCATCGGAATAATGCCTGTAACCGAGCAGGTTCTGGCCTCTCAGCAACATCTGCAGACGTGTGTTGGGCAGTGCCTTGCGCAGTCGCTGCAGGCGTTCCCAGGGATCTTCCTGCAGAAAACGCAGGCAGGCATCATAGGTAGCGCCTCCCCAGACTTCCAGTGACCAGTAGCCGACGCGGTCAAGCTGTTCGCAAACCGGCAACATATCGTCGGTGCGCATGCGGGTTGCGATCAATGATTGATGTGCGTCTCGCAGAGCTACATCGGTTATATATACCTTGTTCATGGTTGTCTTGATCCTGTTGTGGTGGTTACAGCCCCAGGTGGGCAGACAGGGCTGCGGTGATCGCGGCAGTCAATTCGCGAGTTGGTCGACTGGTTGTATAGTGGGTCAGCTCCGGGTGATCTTCCACGAAGCCGGTATCAAAACAACCTTTCCGAAATTCCGCTACCTTGAGAATTTCCTGGTAGTAGGGGATGGTGGTTTTTACGCCATATACGCCGGTGTCCTGCAGTGCACGGCCGGCACGGTTCAACAGCTGTTCCCAGCTCAAGGCCCAGACGGTCAGTTTTGCGCACATCGAATCGTATTCGGGTGGTATCAGATAGCCGCTGTAGATGGCGGCATCGGTGCGCACGCCGGGACCACCGGGCGCATAGTAACGTGTAATGCGCCCAAAGCTCGGCAGAAAATTGTTTTTCGGATCCTCTGCGTTGATACGCAGCTCCATGGCGTAACCACGGCGTTGTATGTCAGCTTGCGTGAAACCCAGACGCTGCCCGTCAGCAATACGTATCTGTTCCTGAACGATGTCAATGCCGGTAATAGTTTCGGTAATTGTGTGTTCCACCTGCAGACGAGTGTTCATTTCCATAAAATAGAAATTCCCCTCCCTGTCGAGCAGAAATTCAACGGTGCCGGCATTTTCATAGTTGACGGCGCTGGCAGCACGTACCGCAGTCTCTCCCAGCCATTTTCGTTGCTTGTCGTCGAGCTGCGGCGAAGGTGCTATCTCGATTAGTTTCTGGTGGCGTCGCTGGATGGAACAGTCACGTTCATACAGATGCACCACGTTACCTTGACTGTCAGCCAGTATCTGCACTTCGATGTGGCGGGGTCGATCAACGCAGCGTTCCATGAAAATATCGGTAGAGCCGAATGCCTTGCTGGTTTCCGAGCGCACGCGCTCATAGTTCTTGAGTAGCTCGGCTTCCGAGTTGCAGCGACGAATACCGCGGCCGCCACCACCGGCAGTGGCTTTCAGCATCACCGGATAGCCGATTTCGGCAGCGAGGCTGATGGCCTCTTCCAGACTTTCAAGATTGCCATCGCTGCCGGGTACCACCGGTATCCCGGCGGCCAGCATGGCTTTGCGTGCCTGGATCTTGTCGCCCATTTGCCGGATGACGGTTGCGCCGGGGCCGATATAGCAAACGCCGCGGGCCTTGCATATCTCAGGCAACAGGGGGTTTTCGGACAGAAAGCCGTAGCCGGGGTGCACCGCATCACTGCCGGTCGCAATAGCCAGATTGACAATGCGATGGGCGTTCAGGTAGCCGGTGATGGATTCTGGCCCGATATTGTAGGCCTCGTCGGCTTTTTTTACATGCAAGGCATGCCTGTCGGCATCTGCGTAGATGGCCACGGAGGTAATCCCTGCCTCCGCGCACGCGCGGATAATACGTACGGCAATTTCGCCGCGATTAGCGATAAGGAGTTTCTTTATCATCCGATATTTCGACTCTGTGAGTACTGAAGCTGCATAGTGGGTGTAACCATATGAATATTAGCGGGATGAGTAAAGTACCTTGCGTGCTTATTATTGACACCCTGCTAACTCGCATATAATATCAGCAAGTTATGATAGAGCACTTGCCAGATCGGCTGGATTTGATTGCCACAGCTGAAGCAGGGCGGGTGTTGCGAGGCTCTGTTGCAGTGGCAGAGGTTGAGCGCTTGTTGCCAGTGCTGACATCGGGGCAGGGAGCGTTGCAGGTAGAATTGAGCCTGGGCAAGGATGCTGGCGGAACGCGCTTTCTGGCCGGTACCATCGAAGGTGAAGTAGTACTGAGATGCCAGCGTTGTATGCAAGATATGCAACAGCCGCTGGATATTGAATTCCGGCTTGGTTTGATCCGTGATGAAAGCGCCGTGGATAAATTGCCTGACAGTTATGAACCACTGGAAGTAACGGCGGAGCCCGCCATCCTTGCGGACATAATTGCAGATGAAGTGTTGCTGGCATTACCAATCGTGCCCTTGCACAAGGGCTCTGATGAGTGCCAGGCAATCGTGGAAGCGTACCAGCCGCCACCGGACGAGCAACGTGAGAATCCGTTTGCAGTACTGGCGAAACTTAAACAGAAACAGTAACAGAGGGTAGTAACATGGCTGTACAGAAAAGTCGTAAAACACCGTCAAGGCGTGGCATGCGTCGTTCACATGACAAACTGACTGAAAGCACACTTTCAATCGAGCCGACCACTGGCGAAACACATCTGCGTCACCACGTCAGTGCCGATGGTTTCTACAAGGGCCGCAAGGTTATCAACAACGATCAGGACTGATCGTTAATTTCATCCACAGCGTTTGTGAGTGCACGCTTGATTCTTTACCCGCACTCGCGGACCTGCCTCCTTATCCCGGGTAAACACGCCACTATGCATCAGTCGCTTGTACGATGAGTGCCGGAATTACTATTGCACTCGATGCAATGGGCGGCGACTCCGGCTCCGCAGTGGTGGTTCCTGCGGCGATTGAAGCTATCACACAGCATGCAGACGCCAACATCATTCTGGTTGGCGATGAGACAGAACTGACAAAGGCACTGAAGACGGCCGGTGCCGGGAAGCATTCTTCCCGGCTCACAATTCACCATGCCAGCCAGCAGGTTGAAATGGATGAATTGCCTTCAAATGCTCTGCGCGGCAAGAAAGATTCTTCCATGCGGGTCGCACTCAATCTTGTCAAGGATGGCACAGCTGACGCCTGTGTCAGTGCCGGTAATACCGGCGCACTGATGGCGACATCCCGTTTTGTCCTGAAAATGTTGCCCGGCATAGATCGTCCGGCAATCTGCACCTCGCTGCCTTCCATCAAGTCACATACATGGATGCTGGATCTGGGCGCCAATGTAGACTGTAACGCAGAGCACCTGTTTCAGTTCGCCCTGATGGGTTCAGTGCTTGCAGAGGCTGTAGACGGGAACAGCCAGCCGCGTATCGGGTTGCTGAATATTGGAGAAGAGGAAATCAAGGGCAATGAACAGGTCAAGGAAGCAGCCAAGCTGCTCTTTGAGAACATCCCGAATTATGCCGGTTACGCCGAGGGTGACGATATCTACAAGGGCGGTTTTGACGTTATCGTTTGCGACGGATTTGTAGGTAATGTATCACTCAAGACCAGCGAAGGGGTGGCGAAGATGATCGCTGCTTTTATAAAGCAGGAATTTTCCAAAAATATCCTTACCCGGTTGGCGGCACTGGTCGCCATGCCGGTACTGAAGGCTTTTCGCAGCCGCATAGATCCACGCAGTTATAACGGTGCGAGCTTGCTGGGGCTGCGTGGCATAGTAATCAAGAGCCATGGCAGTGCCGATGCCTATGCCTTTGCAAATGCCATCAAGGTGGCTATTCTTGAAGTCAGGGAAGATGTGCCTCAGCGTATTACTGCTCAGCTGCAGGTCTACAAGGAAAACAGGTCGACAATATGAAGTATTCACGTATCACCGGTACCGGCAGTTATTTGCCTGAAAAAGTACTCACCAATCATGACCTGGAAAAGATCATGGATACCACGGATGAGTGGATTCGTGACCGCACTGGTATTTACAAGCGACACATCGCTGCCGGTGGCGAGACAACCTGTGATCTGGCTGAAATAGCCGCAACGCGCGCCATGGAGGCGGCGGGGCGCACGCCGCGTCAGATTGATCTGATTGTGCTGGCAACAACGACGCCTGACCGGGTGTTTCCAAGCACTGCCTGTCTGTTGCAGCAACGGCTCGATATTCACGGCACCGCAGCGTTTGACGTGCAGGCGGTGTGTACCGGTTTTGTCTATGCGCTTGCCATTGCCGACAAATTTATTAAAACCGGTGCTGCGAAGTGTGCACTGGTGGTCGGTGCGGAGACGCTGTCCCGTATTGTTGACTGGAATGATCGCGGTACCGGCATCCTGTTCGGTGATGGTGCCGGTGCTGTCGTTCTGGAGGCCAGTGATGAACCCGGCATCCTGTCTACACACTTGCATGCCGACGGCAGTTACGAACATTTACTGACAGTGCCGGCCGGTATTTCTGCCGGTTACGACAAGGTGCTGGCCGGTCAGGCCTACGTGCAGATGCAGGGTAATGAAGTATTCAAAATGGCAGTGAATACACTCGGCCGTATTGTTGATGAGACACTGGCTGCCAACAATATGGAAAAGTCCGATGTTGACTGGCTGATTCCGCACCAGGCAAATATTCGTATTATCCAGGCGACTGCGCGCAAGCTGAAGATGTCCATGGATCATGTGGTTGTGACGGTTGACGAACATGGCAATACCTCGGCTGCCTCGGTGCCACTGGCGCTTGATACCGCGGTTCGCGACGGTCGTATCAAGCGCGGTGAAATATTGCTGATGGAGGCCTTTGGTGGTGGTTTCACCTGGGGTTCCGCTTTACTGAAATACTGATTTCCTGATTCCCGTACCTGATAAATATGAATACTGCTGCAGATAATGTTGATGAGACACTGGCGATTGTGTTTCCCGGCCAGGGGTCACAGTCTACTGGCATGCTGTCAGAACTTGCTGAAAGCGAATCTTCGATAAAAGAAACATTTACGCAGGCGAGTGACGTGCTTGGATATGACCTGTGGCAACTTGCCCAGCACGGTCCGGAAGAAGAACTTAATCGCACCGACAAAACACAGCCTGCCATGCTTGCCGCAGGTGTTGCGGTGTGGCGTGCATGGCAGCATGCCGGTGGTGCTGCGCCGGGCGTGATGGCCGGACACAGTCTTGGTGAATATACCGCGCTGGTATGTGCTGGCGCAATGAAGTTCACGGATGCCGTTAGTCTGGTTGAAGAGCGTGGACGTTGTATGCAGTCAGCAGTACCTGCTGGTGTGGGCGCCATGGCGGCCATCCTGGGGCTTGATGACGCAACCGTTACCGATGTCTGTGAGCGGGCAGCCGAGGGTGAAGTGGTCTCGCCGGTAAATTTTAATTCGCCAGGCCAGGTGGTGATTGCCGGAAATACTGATGCCGTGCAGCGTGCCATGGGACTGGCAAAGGCGGCCGGTGCAAAGCGTGCCTTGCCACTGGCTGTGAGCGTGCCGTCACACTGTTCCCTGATGCAGCCGGCTGCGCAACAGTTCTCCGAGCGACTGGCGCAGACCGATATCAGCACACCTTCTATTGCAGTTATGCAGAATGTTGATGCACATTTGCATAACCAGCCTGATGTGATTCGGGAGAATCTTGAAAAGCAGCTTTACTGCCCGGTACAGTGGGTAGCGTCTGTACAAAACCTGGGGGCCCATGGTGTCACTCGCATTGTTGAGGCGGGGCCCGGCAAGGTGCTTGCCGGTTTATGCAAACGCATTGATAAATCGATCGCTAACGCAGCCGTGTATGATCCAGCTTCATTAGCTGCGGCGCTGGGCAACTAGTCTTGCAGAGCGGTCAGGAAAGAAATCTCCAGGGGGCTTGTTATGTCTTTTGATAGTGAAATAGCACTGGTAACCGGCGCGAGCCGCGGCATTGGAAAGGCGATTGCTGCAGCTCTGGGTGAGCAGGGTGCGACGGTCATCGGTACGGCAACATCTGAAAGTGGTGCGCAGGGAATAGCAGACAGCTTTTCTGCGGCAGCTATCAAGGGCGCTGGCAAGGTACTGAATGTGACCGATCCGGATTCGATTGCAAGCCTGCTTGAGAGTGTTCAAAAAGAATACGGAGCACCAACCATCCTGATCAACAACGCCGGCATAACGCGTGACAATTTATTGATGCGTATGAAGGATGATGAATGGCTGGATGTTATCGAAACCAATCTGACGTCTGCCTTTCGCATGAGCAAGGCCTGCTTGCGGGGCATGATGAAGGCCAGGCGTGGCAGGATTGTCACGATAACCTCGGTCATTGGTGCCACCGGTAACCCTGGTCAGGCCAACTACGCGGCTACCAAGGCAGGTGTAATAGGTTTTACCAAGTCACTGGCACGGGAAATCGGCTCGCGGGGTATCACTGTCAACTCGGTAGCGCCGGGTTTCATCGATACGGATATGACCCGGGAATTACCGGAAGCGCAGCAGCAGGCGTTACTGCAACAGATCCCGCTCGGACGGCTTGGTGCTGTCGAGGATATTGCCAATGCGGTGGTCTTTCTGGCCTCGGAAAACGCCGCCTATATCACCGGTGAAACCATTCATGTCAATGGTGGTATGTATATGGGCTAGCTATGCATCGAATATGGACGGGGGCTTTGCTGGCACAGAAATTTATAAGCTATTGTTATTAAAGTATAATTATTGACTGGCGCGGCGTTCTAAAGCTGCTCTTTTTTTTGCAAAATGCGGGCAGATGGATGTAACTTGTATGTTGTCTCTCGCTTTCACTACAATACCCGCAGCCTAGGCTGCCTAAATCAAATACTGAGAGGAAAAACCCGAAATGAGCAATATTGATGAGCGCGTCAAGAAGATTGTTGTTGAGCAATTGGGGGTTAAGGAAGACGAAGTGAGCAACAGCTCTTCTTTCGTTGATGACCTTGGCGCTGATTCTCTGGACACCGTTGA
>CAJQPV010000153.1 GCA_905480305.1 uncultured Gammaproteobacteria bacterium
GCATTTTCCTGGTTTTACTTTGCCATCAACCTTGGCGCGTTTGTCTCCAGCCTGGCGACACCGTGGTTGTTGCAGCGTTACGGTTCTGCCGTTGCCTTTGGCTTGCCCGGGGTGTTGATGTTGCTGGCTACACTGATTTTCTGGGCGGGGCGTTACCGTTTCGTACATGTACCGCCCGGTGGTCGCCGTTTTCTTAAAGAAGTTTTCAGTCGCAGCGGACTGGGTGCGCTGGCCAGACTGACCGTGGTGTATCTGTTTGTCGCCGTGTTCTGGGCGTTATTTGACCAAACCGGTTCATCGTGGGTGCTGCAGGCCGCGAAAATGGATCTGCAACTGTTTGGTACAGAGCTGTTACCGGCACAGATACAGGCGGCCAATCCCTTGCTGGTGATGTTGCTGATACCGCTGTTTTCCTATGTTGTATACCCGGCGATCGAGCGTTTCTTTCCGTTGACACCGCTGCGCAAGATTGCCATCGGCCTGTTTGTGGCGGCAGCCGCGTTTGCCATTCCAACCGCTGTGCAGCTGTCGATTGATCAGGGCGGCAGTCCATCAATTGCCTGGCAGCTGCTGGCCTATGTGGTGCTGACCTCGGCTGAAGTGATGGTATCGATAACCTGCCTGGAGTTTTCCTACACGCAGGCACCAAAGAACATGAAATCTTTTGTGATGGCGTTCTTCATGCTGTCGATTTCTCTCGGTAACCTGTTTACCAGTGCAGTCAATTTTATTATCCAGAACCCGGATGGCAGCAGCTTGCTGGAAGGCGCCGACTATTTTCTGTTCTTCACCGTATTGATGGCAGCTACCGCTGTTTTGTTTATGTTGATGGCACGATTTTATCGCGGCCAAACCTATATCAATGAAGAACAGCAGGCCACGACATAATGCGGGTACTGCTGCTTTCTCCCTATGACGCACACAGTCATCGGCGCTGGCGCAAGGGGCTGGTGGCCGCGTTTCCCGACTGGCAGTGGACTGTGCTGACTTTACCGCCGCGCTTTTTCCTCTGGCGTGTGCGCGGCAACAGCCTGAGCTGGGCATTTTCCGAACGTGAAATACTGGAGCAGGCCTATGATGCACTGATCGTAACGTCGATGACCGACCTGTCGGCATTGAGGGGTATGGTGCCTTCTCTGGCGAAGTTGCCTGCCCTGGTGTATTGCCATGAAAACCAGTTTGCCTACCCGGATCGTCGTGAGCAGTCACCGGTTGAGCCGCGTATGGTAAATCTGTACACCCTGCTTGCCGCAGACCGCGTGGTCTTTAACTCTGCCTGGAACCGCGGTTCTTTTTTGCGGGGGGCTGCCGGATTTCTGCGGCAGATGCCGGATGCGGTGCCTGCCGGTGTGATTGAATCCATTGCAGAAAAAAGCCGCGTTATCCCTGTGCCACTGGAGGCATACTGGTTTGAGGGTAAAACGCGGGAGCTGCGGCAAGGTGGACCGTTTACGATCGTGTGGAATCATCGCTGGGAGTATGACAAGGCGCCGGAGCGACTGTTCGACGCCTTGCTGAACTTGCATCAGGCCGGACTGGACTTCAGGGTGCATGTCATCGGGCAGCAATTTCGCAATCAGCCGCCGGTGTTTGCAGCGATGCATGCACGCTTGCATGATCACATCGGACAGTGGGGTATGGTTGAGAACCATGACGCGTATCAGCAGTTGCTACAATGCTCTCATGTAGTGCTGACGACAGCGCTGCATGAATTTCAGGGGCTTGCCGTGCTGGAAGCCGTTGCCTCCGGGTGTGTGCCGGTGGTACCGGATCGGCTATCCTATCCGGAATACTTTTCGGTGGATTGTCGTTATGCGTCGTACCCGGATGATGCGGCACGTGAAAGTGCCGCCATCGCGGAACATTTAAAGACCTTGTGTGCCAGGTACTATAGTGGTGAGTTACCACAACCACCGGCGTTGCAGGATTTTTCCTGGTCCAGCCTGTCGGCGGCCTACGCAGAGGAGATCAGCAGTCTTGGCTAGAAAGGAGCAATTTCACGGCGGGCGTTCAAGCACCCGGCCGATCCCGCCGGCCTTGCGCGCCATGCGTTTCCTGTTCGCAACGCTGGGGCGGATATTTCCTGGACTGATGAGCCGCTGGGCCTATGCCCTGTGGTTTCGTACCCGTCGTTTTCCGGAGTCCGCTGCCGGCAAACGCAGGGTGCGTGGCGCGCGCTGTGAAACGTTGTTGGTCGATGATATACCGCTGGCCGTACATGTCTGGGGTGAGGGGCCAACGGTTTTATTCCTGCATGGCTGGTCGGGGCGGGGCAGCCAGGTGGCAGCATTTGTGGAGCCGCTGCTGGCAGCCGGTTACCGGGTAGTGGCGCCCGATGCCCCGGGTCACGGCGAGACCCCCGGTGACAGAACCAACATACTGGAAATTGCAGCGACTGTGCAGGTGGTTGGGGAAAGGTTTGGCCCCTTGCACGCTGCAATAACCCACTCTTTTGGCGGGATGGTGCTTGCCTACGCCATGCGCCACGGTCTTTCAGTCGGACGTGTTGTCATGATCAGCGCACCTGCACACGTCGGCTATCTTATTGCAGGTTTTGCGCAAACGCTCGCGATACCGGGTTCAGTCATCGAGGCCATGCAGAAAAGGATCAATCGGCGATTTGACGGAGAAATATGGGAACGGCTCTCAACCGTCTATAGCGTGAAAGAACTGGCTGCCCCGGCGTTGATCATTCACGATGAAGACGATAACAGTGTTGGCTGGGAGCAGGGAAAAATAATCGCCAGCGCCTGGCCGGGTGCGCAGTTTTTGAAGACCAGCGGCCTGGGTCATGGCCGTATTCTGCGTGACAAGCAGGTGGTTGCGGCAGCCGTTGAGTTCATAAAAGGGTAGGGCCGGGTGTGGCAAAATTTTTGTGCCGGGGAGACCGCCCACATTAATATCCGCTAGCCTGGTCAGGAAACCCGGTGCCGGTTACTTTGCCGGTGGCGCGATGTTGCCATAGTTCTTCATCATTTCCTGTTGCATCTTGAACATGTCCTCCATGCCGGAGTTCTGCATCATTTTTTCATGCATCCGGACCTCAAGCTCCCGGTCTTGTTTTTCCCATTCCGCTGTCAATGCCTGCAGTCTTTCCCTGGTCCGCATCTCGGCAACGGCATAGGGGTCGTTGAAAGAGCCGGACGCAGACTGTTGCTGTTTTGCCCTGGCGAGTTCTTCT
>CAJQPV010000154.1 GCA_905480305.1 uncultured Gammaproteobacteria bacterium
CCACCGCCATTTCCGCTGTTACATGTGGATACCACATGGAAGTTTCAGGCGATGTATGACTTTCGTGAGCGCATTTCCAATGATGCGGATTTTGAACTATTGATCTATGTCAATGAGGAAGGCAGGGAGCAGGGAATTAACCCGTTTACGCATGGTTCGGAATTACACACGGACATCATGAAAACCCAGGCGCTTAAACAGGCGCTTGATAAATACGGTTTTGATGTCGCCTTTGGCGGTGCGCGACGCGACGAGGAAAAATCACGGGCAAAAGAAAGAATCTTTTCTTTTCGTACCTCGCAGCATCGCTGGGAACCGAAAAGCCAGCGACCTGAACTGTGGAACATCTACAACGCGCGTATAAACAAGAATGAGTCGATTCGGGTGTTTCCATTATCCAACTGGACTGAGCTGGACATCTGGCAGTACATATTACAACAGGATATTCCGCTCGTTCCTCTCTACTTTTCGGCGCAACGTCCTGTGGTAGAGCGCGACGGCACATTGCTGATGGTGGATGACGAACGTTTCCCGTTGCAAAAAGACGAGATTCCCGTTAACAAGCGGGTGCGATTTCGCACCCTGGGTTGTTATCCGCTCACCGGTGCTGTTGAGTCAACCGCAACCACCTTGTCCGAAATTATTCAGGAAATGTTACTGACGCGAACTTCCGAGCGGGAAGGGCGAGTCATAGACCATGATACTTCAGCATCAATGGAGAAGAAAAAACAGGAGGGCTACTTCTGATGAACAGCCTTGATGACAGCTTGATAGCTGAAAATATTGACGAGTACCTGCTGAAGCATGAAAACAAGTCGCTGCTGCGATTCATCACCTGCGGCAGTGTTGATGACGGCAAGAGTACGCTGATCGGGCGTCTGCTGTTTGAATCCCGGGCGTTATTTGATGACCAGCTTGATACCGTTACTGCGGAATCAAAAAAATGGGGTACGCAAGGCAAGGAGGTCGACCTGGCACTGCTGGTTGATGGTCTGGCGGCAGAGCGCGAACAGGGCATCACTATTGATGTTGCGTACCGGTTTTTCTCGACTGACCGGCGCAAGTTTATCGTCGCCGACACGCCGGGACACGAGCAGTATACCCGCAACATGATTACCGGTGCTTCGACCGCAGATGCTGCCATTGTCATCTGTGATGCTCGCCAGGGCGTACTCACTCAAACACGCAGGCACACCTACCTGCTGTCATTGCTGGGTATTCGCAACGTCATACTTGCCGTCAATAAAATGGATTTGATGGAGTATGACGAGTCTGTATTTACTGCCATTGTCGAGGAGTTTAGGGCTTTTATCGAACCCCTCTCGATCAATGAGGTGATTGCTATTCCCCTTTCTGCATTGACCGGCGCCAATATCGTGGAGCCAAGCCGGCAAATGCCCTGGTATCACGGTCCGACATTGATGTCCTGCCTGGAAACCATTGAACTCGATAATGAGCATGCACGCGGTAAACCCTTTCGCTTGCCAGTGCAATGGGTGAACCGGCCAAACCTGGATTTTCGTGGATTTTCAGGCATGGTCGTCAGCGGCACCATAAAACCGGGCGATAGTATTCGCGTACAACCTTCCGGATCAAGCAGTGTCGTTGAACGTATCGTAACGTTTGACGGTGATTTACCCGTTGCCATGGCCGGGCAATCAGTCACCCTGACACTCAGTGACGATATTGATATCTCGCGTGGCGATGTTATATCTACTGCAGCTGAACCAGCCAGCACTGCCGAGCAGTTTGAATGTACTGTTTTCTGGATGCACGAGGCACCACTATTTCCTGGCAGGCCGTACCTGCTTAAAATTGGCACCCGAACAATCCCGGCAACCATCACGACCATTAAATACCAGGTAAACATCAACACCCTCGAGCACGTGGCTGCAAAACAGCTGGGTTTGAACAGTATTGGTGTTTGTAATATCAATACGGAACAAGCTGTTGCCTTTGACAGTTATAAAGACAATCGCGACATGGGAAGTTTTGTTCTGATTGACCGCGCCTCGAATAATACCGTCGGTGCCGGAATGCTGCACTTTGCCTTGCGGCGCTCGGATAATATTCACATGCAGGCAGTGGATATCGACAAGAATCGGCGCTCGATTCTGAAGGGTCAGAAATCCTGTGTTGTCTGGTTTACCGGTTTATCGGGTTCCGGCAAGTCGACCATCGCCAATATTGTCGAGAAAAAACTGGCTACCGCCGGTCACCATACCTATCTGCTGGATGGCGATAATGTGCGCCATGGCCTCAACAAGGATCTTGGTTTTACAGACGCGGACCGCGTTGAAAATATCCGGCGAATCAGCGAGGTCGCGACACTGATGGTAGATTCCGGACTGATCGTCCTGACCGCCTTTATCTCACCGTTCCGCTCAGAACGACAACTGGCCAGAAATCTTGTGAAAGACGATGAGTTCCTGGAAGTCTATGTAGAAATACCACTCTCGGTTGCAGAAGAACGTGACCCTAAAGGCCTGTATAAAAAAGCCCGCCGCGGCGAACTGAAGAACTTCACTGGCATAGATTCACCCTATGAACAGCCACAGCAGGCAGAAATCTCGGTTGA
>CAJQPV010000155.1 GCA_905480305.1 uncultured Gammaproteobacteria bacterium
TGGGTTATGAATTCTATGAAACCATCGCGATGAACCTCGATGTCGCGGGTGGTCCCATGTATGTCAACGAGGAGTTTTATGAAAACGATAACCGTGATTACCTGGGGCTTGGCTGGGCGGTTGATTTTGATCGCTTCCTGATTCCCGACCGGATGCAGTTTTACCATCGCCACCGGGGATTGCTGGAGCCGGGTGATACAGACAATCTGGTTTGGGATGCCTGGACAGGTTTCCGTTTCCCGATCTATGCCGGGATTGTCGCTACGACCGAGGTGCTGGTTGAATATGACGGCGGTGCCCCTGACGGTGTTGACGAGACAGATACAACCTATAACGTCAAGCTGGGTTATCAATGGTAAGGCACTCTAGTAACTGACTTATGAGGTTATTTCGCCTGCCTGTCTGGTTGTTCGTGCTGTGTGCCTGTTGGTTGCCGCTGTCCCCGGCCCTGTCTGCTGACAAGGCCGGGGAGATAGTTACAACCCCGGCACTGGTTACCCGCGCGACCCTCGAGAGCCGCCTCAAGGAAGTAGAGGCATCGACCAAGCTGGATGAAGAGGCTCGCGCAGCCCTGCTGGAGACGATCAACAAGGCACTGGGTAATCTTGAAGCTATCAAAAACAACCAGGCCAATATCGAAAGCTATGAGCTGCTAAGGAAAGCTGCGCCGGAACAGGCTGCTGCAATCAGGAAAAAGCTGGAGGCAGACGATCGAGATGATGCTGATGTCTCTGTAAAGGCTACTGCAGATTCCTCGTTTGATCTCATTGAGGCCGAGCTGCTGCAGGAGAAGGCGAACCTGGCCGCTGTCCAGGCGAAGCTGTCCGACCTGCAGGCGCAGCTGGATATCAGCAACAGCCGTCCGTTTGTCGTACAACAACAATTACTGCAGGCGAAACAGGACAAGGAGGGTCTTGAAGAAAATTTCAAGCAGCAGGAAACAGCGGCCAAGACTTCCGACGCAGGGGAAATCAATCGCTGGTTGCTCACTACCCGAATAACGGCATTGCGCAGCGAAATCAGCATGCTGGATCAGGAGTTGTTGAGTATGCCGATGCGTGTCGACTTGCTTGAAGCGCAGCGGGACCTCGCAGCGCGCAGTGTTAAACGTGTCGCCATGCGGGTCAGGATGCTTGAACAATTGTCCAGTGACCAGGGACATGTTGAAGCGCAGCAGGCCAGGCAAGAAGCTACTGCTGCCGTCTACGAGTCCGCTGGAAAACACCCTCTTGTGCAGCAGCTGGCAGAAAAAAATGCCGAGCTGACCAGCGAGCTTGCGACTATTGCCGATAGTCTCCGCGAGATCAGCGCCAGCGATCAAAACATCGACAAGGAAGCTGCCCGGATCGAGGGGTATTTTCGCACCGCACGGGAACGACTCGCGATTGCCGGGTTAAGCGAGGTACTTGGTGAGGTGCTGCGGGAGCAGCGCCAGACACTGCCAAATATACGCGAATTGCGCAAGCGCATCAGCAGTGTCGAGGATGAAAATGCGCAGTCAGCACTGCGCCAGATGCGGAATAGCCAGGAACACAAAAACCTGCGTGATATAGATGATTATGTCGAAGCCGGTACGGCAGAACTGGAAGCGGCAGAAGCCACAGAGATTGTTGCTGATATCAGGGAGCTGGCAATAGCGCGCAAACAGTTGCTTGGTAAGGCAGTTGATCTGGATAAATCCTTTTCTCGCTCACTTGAAGAGCTTGCTACCAGTTACCGGCGCTTGCTGAAAACCGCACTCGACTATGATGTTTTCCTTGCAGAAAATTTGCTATGGATTCGCAGTGCGCCGATGCCGGGCCTGGAAACACTCAAGGCCATTCCGGAGCAGCTGGCACTGTTGTTTTCTCCCGCGCGCTGGCTGGAAGTGGCGCGTGCACTGCCAGTCGGTTTTATTGCTTCTCCATTCGCTGTGATGTTGCTGCTTGTGTTCGGTTTTCTGTTGTTGCGAGCGCAACGCTTTCAGGTGTTGCTGCGGGCGGATGCCATGAAAGTTGGCAAGCCTTCACTTGACAGGTTTGCCTATACCATGCAGGCACTCTGGATGACGCTGTTACTGGCATTGCCATGGCCGCTGCTGCTGTGGACGACAGGTTGGGCGCTGGGTGCTGTGCCGGACGAGCAACAGTTTCCGCGGCTGGTATCGAAGGCATTGTTGACAGTGGCGCCGGCATTTTTCTATCTGCAGTTCTACAGTAAACTGTGCATCTCCGAAGGGGTCGCTGCAAAACATTTCCGCTGGCCAGACCCGCTGCCGCAGCGGCTGTGTCGGCACTTTTCATTTCTAAAAATCACCTTCCTGCCGGCAGTTTTTATAACCATCATGGTTATCTATGACGAGCAAAAGGCTTTTCATGGCGGGCTGGAACGAATAGTTATGGTTGTTGCCCTGTGTCTGCTGGCGGTTTTCTTTTATCGGCTGATTAAATTACTGATAGAACAGTCGATCGGGAACCTCGCAAGGCTGCGTTACCTGTGGCTGGCATTTACCGTGGTGACGCCGCTGTCACTGGCGGTGCTGGCATTTTCAGGATACTTCTATACGGCGGGCACGCTCGGGTCGAGCCTGGTGCAAACATTGTGGTTTGTGTTCGGACTGGTGGTGCTGCACCAGGTTGTCGTGCGCTGGTTATTGCTGGTGCAGCGCCGACTGGCGTTGAAGGCTATTCGGGACCGCATGCA
>CAJQPV010000156.1 GCA_905480305.1 uncultured Gammaproteobacteria bacterium
GGTTCTTCATGCTCTGCTCCGTTTGCTTCAATTCACAGGCCCCGCTTCACAGGGACTTATTGTTAAGCGGTTGCCGGTTACGCAAGGCCAGGTAAATGAACAGCGTTCCACCCGCAGCGATAATATGCTTGATGGAGTGGCCACTCAAAAAACCGGTGACGGCATAGATCTCTGCATCGTAATACTCGGCCAGCTTGGAAACAACATAGGCTGCGACCATACCCCACAGGTAACCCGTAGCAGCGAGGCGCGACCTGAACATCAGCAGAATAACCGGCACCAGCAGCATCGGCAGAAACTGCACCAGCCCGTACGGACGTAAATCTCCCCGACCGGCGCTCTCGGTGATATGCCAGTAAACAATCGACAACACACCGGCAAACAGCAGCGCCCAGAGCAGCCGCCGTCCCAGGCCCGGTGACAGGTGCTCGCCAATAACCATGGAGAAAAAAGCCATAAATGCCAGGGTCATTGGCAGCCGGTTCCAGACCAGCGATTCATTGGTCGGTGCAAGGTGGTACCAGGCAGATCCAAAACCGGTGAGCAAGACACCGAAAAAAAACACTCGATAGGCCGGATATAACACCGGCAAACCGCCTTCGACAGGAGGCTGCCGGTTAAGCAACAGCAAACCAAGCAGACCCGCGATCACAAACGGCAGGTTGGACACCACGTTCCAGAAGTTGGCCAGGCCGTAGAGTGTGCGCTGGTCAACAAATTCGTGGTAGGCCGGGTCCTGCGGGATCGGCGGCAACAGCAAAACCACCGTGATCGTAACAATGGATATAACGACCAGCCCGGCCAGTTTGTAATGTTGAGCCTGCATGCTTCGCATCATAACGGGATAACCAGGGACAGACCAGAATGGCGATTACTTAAGCAGTTTCATAAATATATGAAAGTCAATTGGCCACGGAAGCACACGGAAAAATAAATCGTCTGACCGGAAACCGTTCCGTGTCCTTCCGTGTGCCATTCGGGACAGACCACGATAACCGGGCAGATAACCCTGTCGGAGCAGCCCTCGTCCGCGACCATACCCGGTGGTCATCTGGAATACGGCAATAACATCGACCACTTCTACTAAATACTGTCAATCACCGCATTCAAGGTCGCGCTGGGGCGCATGATTCGGGTAGTCAATTCCGGATCCGGCCGATAATATCCACCCAGGTCGGCCGGCGCTCCCTGCACAGCATTCAACTCGGCGACAATGGCAGCTTCATTGTCAGCCAACTGTTGCGCAACCGGTATAAACCGCGCCTGTATATCCTTATCGGCATGCTGTTCTGCCAGTGCCTGCGCCCAGTACATCGCCAGGTAGAAATGACTGCCACGCGTATCCAGCTCACCGGCCTTGCGTGACGGCGACTTGTTGTTATTCAGGAACTGGCTGTTGGCCTTGTCGAGTGCCGCGGCAAGTACGGCTATCTTGTTGTTGCCGGACTTCTGCGCCAGGTCCTCCAGCGATACCGCCAGTGCCAGGAACTCACCGAGCGAATCCCAACGCAAATGATTTTCCTGCAACAGCTGCTGTACGTGCTTGGGCGCAGAACCGCCCGCACCGGTTTCAAACAAACCACCACCGGCCAGCAGCGGCACAATGGATAACATCTTTGCGCTGGTGCCCAGCTCCAGGATCGGGAACAGATCCGTCAGGTAGTCACGCAAGACGTTGCCGGTGACCGAAATCGTGTCCTGACCGGCCCGTACCCGCTGCAGTGTGTAGCGGATTGCCGCTACCGGCGACTTGATCAACAGCTCCAGCCCACTGGTGTCATTCTCTTTAAGATAAGCCTCTACCTTATTGATTAAATTGGCATCATGTGCCCGGTTACTGTCCAGCCAGAACACCGCCGGCTGCCCCGTGAGGCGGGCACGGTTGACGGCCAGCTTGACCCAGTCGCGAATTGGCAGGTCGCGGGTCTGGCACATGCGCCAGATATCACCCGGCGCTACCGTATGCTCCAGCAGCGTATTACCGCCGCTGTCCGTGACACGTACAACCCCCGCTGCCGGGATTTCGAAGGTCTTGTCATGCGAGCCATATTCTTGCGCTTTCTGTGCCATCAGGCCCACATTACTGACGCTGCCCATGGTGGTGACATCAAAAGCGCCATGCTGCTTGCAATCCTCGATCACGGCCTGGTAGATGCCGGCATAGTTGCGATCAGGAATCAGCGCCTTGCTATCGTGCAACTTGCCGTCCGGGCCCCACATCTTGCCGGAGGAGCGAATCATCGCCGGCATCGAGGCATCCACAATCACGTTACTGGGGACATGCAGGTTGGTAATACCCTTGTCCGAGTCCACCATCGCCAACTCCGGACGCTGCGTATAGACCGCCTGTAGATCTGCCTCGATCTGCTGACGCTCTGCGTCCG
Source organism: uncultured Gammaproteobacteria bacterium (assembly GCA_905480305.1). GTDB lineage: Bacteria > Pseudomonadota > Gammaproteobacteria > UBA9214 > UBA9214 > UBA9214. The sequence goes on from CAJQPV010000156.1 coordinate 2,385, forward strand.
GCAGACTGGCAATTTTTGCATACACATCACCGACGCCATTACGGGTATCTACACCGAGGCGCTCGAAAGTTGCTGCATGCTTGTCGAAAACAGTCTTGTAATACACCTTTACCGCATGACCGAAAATAATCGGATCGGAAATCTTCATCATGGTTGCTTTCATATGTAACGACAGCAACACACCCTCCGCTTTTGCATCCTGCATTGCCTGCTCAAAGAAATCACACAGCTTGCCACAGCTCATCACCGTGGCATCGATCACCTCCCCTTCCTGGACGGCTACCGCCTCGCGCAACACCTGCTGCTGACCAGCAGCTGTTATCAGGGTGATTTTCACATCACCTGCGCCACTCATCACCGCCGACTGTTCACTGCAATAGAAATCGCCGTCCTGCATGGAACTCACATGTGATTTCGAATCAGCCGACCACGCACCCATAGAGTGCGGATGCGCCTTTGCATATTCCTTCACCGGTGCGGCCACACGACGGTCCGAATTGCCCTCACGCAACACCGGGTTAACCGCACTGCCAAGCACCTTCGCATAACGTGCCTTGATCGCCGCCTCAGCGTCATCGGCAGGTTCTTCAGGGTAGTCCGGGATGTCATAGCCCTGCGCCTGCAATTCCTTTATAGCCGCCGCCAGCTGTGGAATCGATGCACTGATATTGGGCAACTTGATAATGTTCGCTGCCGGCGTCTTCGCCAGCTCGCCCAGTTCCGCCAGCGCATCACCCTGCTGCTGAGCCGCTGCCAGCAGCTCCGGGAAATTGGCAATAATCCGGCCAGACAGGGAGATATCGCGGGTTTCCACATTGATACCGGCGGCCGCTGTGAATGCCTGCACCATCGGTAAAAAAGAATACGTGGCCAGCGCGGGCGCTTCATCGGTTACGGTATAGATGATGGTTGAATCTGACATAGTACGGATCTCTGGGAATGGATAGTCCGGGGCAAGCCCCGTGAGGGCGCATATCATATTTCAGAATGCGCTTGAGTACACTATCAAAGTTGGCAGTAAAACCCGACCGGGTGACCCGAGCGCCCGGTGCGTATCAGCAAAAGCTGTTTTTCATACAAAAGAAATTCGAAAATAGTGTAAGTTATGCACAATCTTATCCTGCACAGAGGCAACAATGAATTTTGACGAATTGAGTCGATACGAAATTGACGGCGAACTCCAGTTTATCGAGATCGAACATGGATTTGTCTATGCCGAAATCAACAATGCCAGGGCACATGCCACCGTTTCGACCTATTCAGGCCAGCTGCTCTCGTATCGGCCAAAAGACCGGCAGGAGGATCTGCTGTTTGTCAGCGACAAGGCATATTACGAAGCAGGCAAGGCTATCAAGGGCGGCATCCCGGTTTGCTGGCCGTGGTTTGGCCCGGACCCTGAAAACCGGGGAAGACCGGCACACGGCTTTGTCCGCAACCGCCAATGGCAGGTAAGCGGCAGCGAGTCACTCGCGGATGGTTCCACAAAAATCATACTGAGCATCACAGACAGCGAGGCAACCCGCGCACTCTGGCCACACCCGTTCCAGCTCGATATTGAGATTACTGTCGGTGACACACTCAGGGTTGAGCTGGTCACGCATAATACCGGCAACGACAGCATCACCATCAGCCAGGCGTTGCACAGTTACTTCCGGGTCGGGGATATCACCAGCGTCAGCGTGCTCGGACTGGACGGCATTAACTATATCGACAAGGCCAATGACTCCGCTCGCAAGACGCAGGCAGGGCCGCTGACAATCAGCAGCGAGGTGGATCGCATCTACACCGATACCAGCGGCGACCTGACCATCGATGACGCCTCGCTCGAACGTAAAATATCAATTGCATCCAGTGGTTGCAGCACTGCCGTGGTATGGAATCCCTGGGTCAATATTGCCGCCTCCATGGCTGATCTCGGTGACGACGATTACCTGCAAATGCTCTGTGTCGAGACGGCCAATGCCGGCCCGGAGACGGTGACAATAACGGCCGGTGACTGCTATCGCCTGAGCGCGGAATACTCCATCACGTAAGCGCTGCTGGCTACCCCGCCGCACTGACAATCACAGCACGGAGATCACGGCAACACCGGCGTGCACTTTTCAGAGACTTACTTGATCCTGATCAACTAGAGCTCGTCCCGGACGGCGTTAAATAGGCAGGTAGATATCACCGGGGGGTCTGCTGCGTGTCACCAGATGAAGTAGTCAGAACGATCATTGCGCCCGTCGGCGCAACTCACCAGGCACAACGCGCGAACCTTCTGCAATACCTGTGCCAGATCCAGCATCAACTCAACTGCATTCCCGCTGCGGCCATCAACCAGCTTGCCGGGGCACTGCATATATCCGCTGCCGAGGTTCGCGGCGTCATCGAGTTCTATGCATTCCTGCATGAACAGCCGCGCGGGCAGTACGACATCCTGTTCAGCGACAATATCACCGACCAAATGCTCGGCTCGCGCAAGCTGCTGGCGCAACTGTGCAAGCGACTCGACACTGAACCCGGGATACCGCGGGAAGACCTGCGCGTCACCATTGACACCACCTCCTGTACCGGCATATGCGAGCAGGGTCCGGCACTACTGGTAAATGGCCTGGTCGTGAGTCGCCTGGACAACAGTCGCATCGAGCAAATTGCAGACCTGATCGAGTCAGAAGTCGACGCAACAGAGTGGCCGCAAGCCTTTTTTCTGGTCGAAGACAACATCCACCGGCGTGACCAGCTACTCTCGAAGCAAACCGCAGACCTCACACCGGACGGCAGCGCCTTGCGCGCCCTGCTGCAACACGATGCAACCACCCTGCTCGAAACCATTGAAGCTTCCGGACTGCAGGGTCGAGGTGGTGCCGGCTTTAGCGCCGGCAAGAAATGGCGCCGCAGCAAGCAGACAGAAGCCGACTGCCGTTATGTCGTCTGCAACGCTGATGAGGGCGAGCCCGGCACCTTCAAGGACCGGGTATTGCTGAACAGCTATGCCGACAGTATGTTTGAAGGCATGACCCTGTGCGCCGGCATTATCCATGCACAACATGGTTACCTGTACCTGCGCGGCGAGTACCGTTACCTGCTGGAATCACTGCAGCAAGTATTGCAACGCCGCCGCGACAACAAGCTGCTTGGCCGGAACATTCTCGGCAAGCAGGGTTTTGACTTCGATATCGACATTCACCTCGGCGCAGGCGCCTACATCTGCGGCGAGGAATCCTCACTGATCGAGTCACTGGAAGGCAAACGCGGCATCCCGCGCAAGCGCCCGCCGTTCCCCGCGACAGATGGCTACCTGCACAAGCCGACGGTCATAAATAATGTCGAAACCTTTATGGCTGCCGCAAAGATAGCGGTACTGGGTGCCGACTGGTTTCGCAGCAGCGGCACGGCAGACTCCCCCGGCACCAAGCTGCTCAGTATCAGTGGCGACTGCAAACGACCAGGAACTTATGAATATCCTTTTGGCGTGACCATCAGGCAGATACTTGATGACTGCGGGGCAGAGAACACACAGGCTGTGCAGATAGCGGGTGCCGCCGGAACCACTTTGCCGATAACAGAGACCGATCACTGTATCGCGTTTGAGGATATCGCTACTGCCGGCTCCTTCATGGTATTCAATAACGACCGGGACCTGTTCCAGATAGTGCAGAATTTTACACATTTCTTTGCCCACGAAAGCTGCGGCTTGTGCACACCCTGTCGAGTCGGTGGCGAACTGCTAAAGGACCTGGTGGACAAGCTGGTTAATGGCCATGCCACCCGTCATGACATCGGCGAAATAGAAACAATCGGCGCGCTCATGCAGACCGCCAGTCACTGCGGACTCGGCAGCACCGCGCCCAACCCGATACTTGACCTGCTAAAACATTTTCCACAGCTGGTCGAAAAGAAGCTGGCCCATAGCAACTATGAACCGGCGTTCGACCTCGATGCAGCACTGCAGGAATCACGCGACATTACCGGCCGTGACGATGCCGGTGCCCACATCGAGTCCCTCCCATGAGTGATAAAAATACCTTCCTGCTTGATGGTGTTGCCATTGCGTTCAACGCGGGAGACACCGTCATGGACGCCGCATTACGCGCCGGCGCCTACATTCCACACCTGTGCCACAACCCGGAATTTACACCGCATGGCAGTTGCCGGGTATGCATAGTCGATGTCAACGGCCGCCGCAGATCCGCCTGCACACAACCGGCAGCAACGGGGCTCAACGTTGATAACAGCTCGGACGACATTGTTGCAGAACGTCGCAGCCTGTTACAGATGCTGTTTGTAGAAGGCAACCATGTTTGCCCGGGCTGTGAAAAAAGCGGCGCCTGTCAACTGCAGGCCGTGGCCTACCACGCCGGCATGCTGTCTCCCCGTTTCACACATTTTTTCCCGCAACGCGCCGTGGATGCATCGCACCCGGACACTGCCATCGATTTTAATCGCTGCATTCTGTGCGAGTTGTGCGTGCGTGCCAGCAACGAAATTGACAACAAGCAGGTGTTCACGATCAGCGGTCGCGGCATCGGCAGCCACCTGGTCATCAATTCACCCAGCGGAAAACTCGGCGACAGCAACTTCGCTGCCACTGACAAGGCTGCCCATGTCTGCCCGGTTGGCGCGATCCTGCCGAAACACCGCGGTTACGACCAGCCCATCGGCGAACGCCTGTATGACAAGCAGCCGGTGAGTATCGTCGGCGATGTCGCGGCGCATGAAAACGACGCACAGGGAGATGATCATGACCGATAAGATCCGCGTAGCAACCGCTTCGCTGTGCGGCTGCTTTGGCTGCCACATGTCGCTGCTGGATATCGATGAACGCATTCTCGAGCTGGTGCAACTGGTGGAATTCGACCGCTCGCCGATCACCGACATCAAGGTGGTTGGTGACTGTGATATCGGCCTCATCGAGGGCGGTGTTGCCAACGCGGAAAACGTCGAG
>CAJQPV010000157.1 GCA_905480305.1 uncultured Gammaproteobacteria bacterium
CCGCGTAAACGACGTGCCACTTCCGAGGCCAGGCGGCCCAGGGTTTTACCTTCAGCATCAACGACATACCAGTCGCGATTCACTTCATGTGCTTTTGCGGAAAATGTTTTCATGCGTATTAACTCTGGATCATGCCAAATCGAAGAGCGAGGATGTTACAAAAGACGCCAGTAACTTACAAGGTTTCTGTGCCCGAATGGGCTTTATTAGCCATCTTTACTTCAGACAAAAAAAAGCGCGGTTAAAAAACCGCGCTTATAAAACCTCCATCTAAGGAGGTGGAGGAGCGCTGACCGGCCAAATAGGGGGGCAGGCCAATCAGCGTGTAAGTATTTTCTAATATTCTGTCTTACTTGTCAAGAGGCAACCGTATAGAGTCTTGTCGCGCCGAAACATCCTGAAAACAATGTACTCCTTAATAAACAGGAGGTTATCTTAATAAAGGTCAAATCTATATCTTCAGGCGCTCTACAATGCGCCCGTTCTGTAAATGCTCTTCGATAATTTCGTCAATATCGTCTTTATCAATATAGGTATACCAGACCGCTTGCGGATATATCACCATCACTGGACCCTCCGCACAGCGATCCAGACAGCCAGCGGTGTTCATGCGCACGCCCCCCTCACCCGCAAGACCCAGCTGCTTACTGCGCTGCTTGGCATAATCGCGCAACGCCTGCGCACCAAAGCGCTGGCAACATTCACTGCCATCTGCACGCAGATTGGTACAAAAAAACACATGGTATCGATAATAAGACATGTTTTTGTCAGTCCCGGTGGTTTAGCAAAACAAAAGGCCCCGGCAGGACGCCTTTACAGGATCATGCTATCTTAACTACATGTCAGAACGTGACCAGACATTTATCGACCGCTGCATCGCACAGGCTGATCAGGCCTTGCGCACGGTATTTGCCGAACCGGTCGGTTCCGGGCGGAAAAACCCGGCGCAGTCTGCCGACAACAACGAACTTTCAGCGGCTGGCAAGACAACAAGTGTCCGCCTGATGCGCATTAACCATGCCGGTGAAGTCTGTGCTCAAGCGCTCTACCAGGGTCAGGCACTGACCGCTCGTGATGAAAAGACCCGCAGCAAAATGACCGAGGCCGCAATCGAGGAAAACGATCATCTCGCCTGGTGCCGACAACGCATCCATGAACTGGGAGGACATACCAGTCTGCTTAACCCGGTCTGGTACACCGGCTCCCTGGCACTGGGTGCGGCAACCGGCCTGCTCGGCGACAAGTGGAGCCTTGGCTTTCTGGCAGAAACAGAATCCCAGGTTGGTAAACACCTTGAAGACCACCTGCAACGCTTGCCCGAAAATGACAGCAAATCCCACGCAATTCTCGAACAGATGAAAACAGATGAAGCCAAACACCAGGCTACTGCGGTGAAATCCGGCGGCGTGGAACTGCCTGTGCCGGCCAAAAAACTCATGACCCTGATGTCAAAAATAATGACGACAGCAGCGTACCGTATTTAACCGCTCTGCTTAGCTGCTACGATCCCTGTCAGCCCGCAATCGGCGGGTGAAAAATAAGCTGTACGACAGTGCCTTCCGGGTCAGCACAGTAAAAACTGCGGGCGCCGTCACGGTGCGTGCGTGGCGACGCCTTCATCTCTACCGCATTCACCTTCAGAAACTCATACCAGTCATCGACCTGCTCCGGACTGGCAATAAAAAAACCCACGTGGTCGAGCCGCTGACCGGCAGCGGTTGCCACGTCATCAACACGGTGCAGCGCAAGGTTATCGTTGCCCGAAGTCAGATAGAGATTATCTGCATCCGGTCGCCATTCAACGTGCATCCCGAGCAGACCAACATAGAAATGTTCGCAGATTGCAATATCCGTGACATTCAGGGCGACATGGCGCATTCCAAGTGTCGAGGCCGGTCTGTCCATCAAGCAGCCTCCTCCGAAACAACTTCATAATCGTGGCTGATCTCTGCGGCCTTGCCGAGCATGATGGATGCCGAGCAATATTTTTCGGCTGACAGTTCCACGGCCCTTGCCACCTGCTTGTCAGAAAGTCCGCTGCCGGTAACCACGAAATGCACATGAATACGGGTAAACACCTTGGGATCAGCAGCAGCCCGCTCGGCCTGCATCTCCACTACGCAATCAGTCACTGGCTGACGTGCCTTTTTCAGAATCATGACGACATCGAAGGCAGTGCACCCCCCCATCCCCAGTAACAGCATCTCCATCGGACGTATACCCAGATTCCGGCCACCACTCTCGGGCGGGCCATCCATTACCACCGCATGGCCACTGGCGGACTCACCGACAAAAGTAACACCTTCAACCCATTTTACGCGTGCTTTCATAACATTCCCTGCCATCCAAAGAGCATGAAGATTATCACAGCCGCGACCACCGCCAAGCGCACCCGGAAGCGCCTAAAGCATTACGGAACCGCGCCGTTAACATGGCATGAAAACGCATTCACTTACATTCGAAACCGATAGCGCTATTGAGAAAGATTTATCAAATCAATGTGTTGAAAGATTTCTCCTGCAGTGCCATCGCCGTAAATACCCGAACAAAAGCGTCATCATCTATGCCGGCGACCAGCCTGACGTACTCTATTACGTCATCAATGGCTCGGTCAGCGTGCTGATTGAGGATGAGGATGGCCACGAAATCGTACTGGCCTACATTAACAGCGGCGGCTTCTTCGGTGAAATGGGCCTGTTTGGTGAACACCCCAATCGCAGCGCCTGGATTCGCACCCGCAGTGACTGCGAGGTTGCCGAGATCAGTTACTCACGCTTTCGTGCACTGGCACGCGAAGACCCGGATATCCTGCTGGAACTGACGGCACAACTGGCAACGCGCCTGCGCAAGACCAGCCGCAAGGTCAGCAACCTCGCCTTTCTTGACGTCACCGGGCGCATTGCGCACACCCTGCTGGAACTATGCAAGGAACCGGACGCCATGACGCATCCGGATGGCATGCAAATAAAGATTACCCGTCAGGAACTCGGTCGCATTGTCGGCTGTTCCCGCGAAATGGCCGGCAGAGTGCTGAAGGCACTTGGTGAACAGGGACATATTTCAGCGAAGGGAAAAACCCTCGTGGTATTTGGCGCGCGTTAGCCCGCCGGGAGTAGAACTTCATAGAGCCCGGATCCGCACTGCGCGTCCGGGCTTTTTATTGCCTCAGGCAAACAGCTCCGCGAGCTTGTCACCCGGTTCAGGCGCTTTCATAAAGGTCTCTCCCACCAGAAAACAGCCCACTCCGTTCGAGCGCATCAGTGCAACGTCGTCCACGCTGTGTATACCGCTTTCTGTAACGACCAGGCGGTCATCCGGGATCTGCTGCAGAAAACCAAGCGTTGTATCCAGACTGGTCTCAAAAGTATGCAGGTCGCGGTTATTGATACCCAGCAGCGGTGCCGGT
>CAJQPV010000158.1 GCA_905480305.1 uncultured Gammaproteobacteria bacterium
GCTGCATTCGATCAGCCCCTCGTGGCGACTGATCAGCGCCTGTGCAATGGATAACCCCAGCCCGGTGCCTTCGCTGCGGCCGGTAATCATCGGGTAGAAAATCTGCTTCCGCAGTGCCTCATCGATGCCCGGGCCATTATCAATGATCTCGACACGGGCAATCAGTCGATGGATGCGGGCGCCAATGTTGAAATTGCGTTCTATGCGTGTGCGCAGCGTGATATCGCCGGCATTATCGAGAGCCTGTGCGGCGTTACGAATAATATTCAGTATCGCCTGAACCAGCATGTCAGAATCAGCCTGGATATCTGGCAAGCTCGGATCGTAATCATGGTGAATCTGCAACTGCTCGCCGGCCTCGACAGATACCAGATCACAGACCCGTTCGAGTACTTGATGAATATTCACCGCCCGTATATTGGGTGGCTTGTTGGGGCCCAGCATGTTGTCCATCAGCAAACGCAAACGATCCGCCTCCCCAATAATAATCCGGGTGTACTCGCGCAAGGCATCATCCTCGATCTCACGTTCCAGCAACTGCGCTGCGCCGCGTAAACCACCCAGCGGATTTTTGATCTCGTGAGCCAGGCCGCGTACCAGTTCACGGGTGGCCTGCTGTTGTGTGATCAGGTGTTCCTCCTGCTCAATACGCAGATGGAAATCAACCTTGCGTAACTCAAGCAGCACACAGTCTTCCCCCTGAGCATCAGTGACGGGGGTGAAGTTGCAGTTAACACACAGATCGGGCGCATCCGGTAATTCGAGCAGACAGCCGCGGTGCGTAATCGCCTGCTCCGAACCCAGCATCTTTGTGATCTGGTCGGCAAGTACCTCTGCATTCAAGATCAGCTCATGCAGCGGACGACCACAAACATGGCGTGCACTGTGGGTAAGCAGGACCTCACCGGCATGGTTCAAATAGGTCAGTGTCAGGCCCGCATCAAACAGCAGCACGGCTGAACTCATGCTATCGAGTATCAACGTAGCAGCCGCTTCAGATTGCACAGTATCTCCAGTCATCAGCAGTGAAGATGCAAGAAGCAAACCAATGTCACAGGGCTTGCCTGATTAAATCGAAAATAAATATAACTTCTATAAATTCAGGAGGATAAAAACAACTGTCGAATCACCAAAAGACGTGAGCCGCAGGTTAGGAGTATAGCTTGATTTGCTTCTTCGCACCATTATGGTGCGCGGCTGACAGGCGAGGCTAGTTGGCCCGTGGAGTAGGGCGGGGGCGGTTCGGGTTATTCGGATGGTTTGGGTTATTGATGGTCTGACGATGCAGGTGAACAATAACAAAATCACTGCTGATAACGACGTCACCACTGCTATCAAGCACACTGGCCGAGAGGTTGTGCTCACCACGGTCCACATTAGCCATGATTGTTCTGGTCGATGTACCGGGCTCGCCATAAGGCTCGCCATCCAGGTAAAACTGGATGCGGTGATTGCTCCTGATGCGCAGTGCGGGCACCAGTTTCAGCTCGGCGTTGATAATGCCCCGGTTGTCTCTGATGGTTGCATCATCTTCCGGCTTCACAAACACCAGTTCGGAATAAACAGCTGCTGCTGTCGGCTCAGCAGTCGCCGGCGCTGACGCCGACTCGGTAACTGCTGGAGGCGTATAGGTAGGCAACTCGGGCATTTCCAGTACCTCTGCTCCCTTTGTCGGGGTATCAGAGTAGACAACCTCGCCAGCCGCGTTGATAGACTTATAGACATCAGCGTGGGCACTGCTACATAGCAACAGCATGATTAACAGGCGTTTCATGATTTCAACCATAAACGCGTCGCCAGATTGTTGCAAGACTGATTGTCGGTATTTCACTACCTCTGGTCCTGCATCCACAGGCATTTGTGACAAACGTCACAGCATTTTCCTCGCCCACAAAAAAGCCCCGCCATCAAGGCGGGGCCTGATACTGAAATTACCGCTTCTGCAGATCAGAGGCTGTAGTACATGTCGAACTCGACCGGATGCGTGGTCATGCGCAGGCGCGTGACTTCTTCCATCTTCAGATCAATGTAGCCGCTAATCATGTCGTCCGTGAAGACACCACCCGCAGTCAGGAAGCCGCGATCGGCATCCAGCGCCTCGAGTGCCTGGTCCAGCGAACTGCAAACGGTCTTGATCCCGGATTCTTCTTCCGGCGGCAGGTCATACAGATCCTTGTCCATCGCCTCGCCCGGATCAATCTTGTTCTTGATCCCGTCCAGACCGGCCATCATCAATGCTGAAAAACACAGGTAGGGGTTACCGGCAGAATCCGGGAAACGCACCTCGATACGACGCCCCTTCGGATTGGCTTCAAACGGAATACGCACCGATGCGGAACGGTTGCAGGCCGAGTAGGCCAGCATCACCGGCGCCTCGAAACCCGGCACCAGACGCTTGTAGCTGTTGGTGCTGGCATTGGTAAAGGCATTCAGGGCACGTGCATGCTTGAAAATACCACCGATGTAATACAGCGCCTGTTGTGACAGTCCACCATATTTGTTACCGGTAAAAATGTTCTTGCCTTCCTTGGCCAGAGACTGGTGTACATGCATGCCGCTGCCATTGTCGCCAACAATCGGCTTGGGCATGAAAGTGGCGGTCTTGCCGTAGCCGTGTGCCACGTTGTGTACCACGTACTTGAGGATCTGGTTCTGGTCAGCACGGTTAACCAGGGTATCGAAGCGGGTACCGATTTCGCACTGGCCGGCTGTTGCCACCTCATGGTGATGAACTTCAACACTGACACCCATTTCTTCCAGTCCAAGGCACATGGCACCACGCAGGTCATGCAGGGAATCAACTGGCGGCACCGGAAAATAGCCACCCTTGACGGTAGGACGGTGACCGATGTTGCCGTCTTCGAATACCCGTTCCGAGTTCCAGGACGCCTCTTCAGAATCCACCTTGCAAAAGGAGCCACTCATATCGGCACCCCAGCGTACATCGTCGAGCACGAAAAATTCCGGCTCAGGACCAAAGTAAGCCGTGTCGGCAATCTTGGTGGACTTCAGGTACGCCTCGGCACGCTTGGCGATCGAGCGTGGATCACGCTCATAACCCTTCATGGTATTTGGCTCGAGAATGTCACAGCGCAGGATCAGGGTCTCTTCATCACTGAACAGGTCCATAACGGCGGTGCTGGTATCCGGCATCAATACCATGTCGGATTCATTAATACTTTTCCAGCCGGAAATACTGGAACCATCAAACATCTTGCCATCCTTAAAGAAGTCGGACTTAACGATACCGCTGGGAATGGTTACATGTTGTTCTTTACCGATGGTGTCGGTGAAGCGCAGGTCAACGTATTTAACACCGCTGTCCTTCATCATTTTCATTACTTTTGTTGCAGACATTACAACTCCTCCAAATCAACTAACGCAAACATTACACACCGTCGAAGCTGGCTGACGGTGTTCTCGGAAATCCAGATTCTGCTCACAGATGAGGCACGAATTATGCCACGACAGGTTTCACTGACAACCTCTACAAATTCACGCAGTTAGCTGTCTCGAAAACCCAACGGGCGCACCTAAATAGTGCAGACGACAAAATAACGCACTATATTGGTGCGCTCTAGGCATGATAGTAAACGCGCACGTCACCGACATCTTGCGCCTGCATCGCCGCCTTGCGGATAACAGCGGACAATTCGTCAGTTTTCTCCACAGGCAAATTACTCAGGGGTAAAAACACATCGACACTCACCCTGCCATCCAGGTAGTGCAGCACTACCTTCTCGATCTCGGTGTCAAACTCAATGTCCTGCCACTGTTCCCCGAGACGTCGTAAAATTTCATTACGCAACGGCAAGTGGTCACAGGAAGAAGCCAGCTCATCGTCTTCCGGGTCAATATGCACCGTGACATCGGTAACATCTTCATTCGTCTCTATCAGTCTGTGCCGCACAGCCTCGCCGATCTGGTGTCCCTCTGAAACGCTCAGCGCAGGATCAACCAGTATATGCACGTCTGCAAGCACATCACTGCCGCTGTGGCGGGTACGCAGCATGTGGCAGGCACGTACACCGTTGACCGACATAATGGTGTCACGTATCTCTTCAACCTCTGCCGGCGCCAGCGCGGTATCGATCAGTTCCTGCAAACTCTTCCACAGCAGGTCCCAGCCAATTTTCGCAATCATCAATGCTACCGCAATCGCAGCAAATGCATCGAGATAGGGGAAACCGGCCATGGTGCCGACCACCCCGATTACTACAACAACCGATGAAATGGCATCACTGCGGCTGTGCCAGGCATTCGCCAGCAGCATCTTGGAACGCAGCCGTTTTGCTGCGCGTGCCGTGTATTGATAGATAATTTCCTTGGCGGCAACCGACACCAGCGCCACCACCAGTGCCAGCGGTCCCGGATGCAACAACAACCCTGGCTCCATCAAGCGGCGTACCGCGTCATAACTGATGCCAACCGCAACCAGCACCAGCGCCACACCCAGCACCACGGTGGCCACGGTCTCAATGCGGCCATGCCCGTAGGGATGCTCATCATCGGCTTCGCGATGCGCATGCTTGGCGGCAAACAGCACCAGAAAATCGGTCGCCAGGTCGGAAAAGGAATGCACGCCATCCGCCACCAGCGCCTGCGAACCAGCGCTGATACCAACAACCACCTTGGCAATGCCCAGTAACAGGTCGACAACCCCGCCCACCACGGTTACCAGGCGAATATCCCGGTAACGTGCATCCAGCGGGTCAGGCAGGTGTGTATGGCTCATGCTTCAGTTACCTGCGCCAACACGAATATGAATGACAATCTCGTAGCCCTGTTCATTAATCTCAAAGACTTCATGTCCGTGGACCCGGCACCAGGCCGGAATATCGTGGACCACGCCCGGATCGGTACACAGCACCTGCACGGTATCCCCCGGCTGCAGCTGCACCACGGCATCCTGGGCACGGATAACCGGCATTGGGCACAGCAGGTTGCGTGCATCGACGAATGTTGTGCTCATAGATACCAGGCTGCAGGAATTTCATCTGCTGTCAGTGGTTTTACCTCGAGACGGCGTGCAGCTGCATCCACGGGTTTCACCTCTATGGTCACCTGTTCGGCGTCACGCCCCTTGCTGAAACGTGCCGTGAGGCGCGCTGCCAGCTCAATGTCCCCGGCGGTAAGCTCGCCGTCAAGCAATACCAGCGGGCCGCTATGACTGCGCGGGATCATGTGCACAAAACGCTTTCTATAGCCTTCCAGAAAACGATTTTCGCCTTCTTCACGACCGACGATGATTTTAAAATTCGGGCGTGGCCGCAGGTGTCTGCCCACCTTCAGCAACATAATGTCGTCCAGATCATATTCACGCGTACCCCGGGTCGCCCACAGGTCAGCGAGCTTCACGGAATACTGCTTATCGGTCAGAAAACAACAACCGCCGGCCGGTTGTGCATAGTCTTCAAAACCGAACTTTTCTGCCAACTCCATTTGTGGCTTGCGTGAGCGCCCGTTAAAACCATAGAGCTGGTCACGATCCAGCCAGCCACGTGTCTCGGGCATGGTTACAGGCTGGTTTTTTGCGCACAGCGGTCGTACCAGCCGGTCCTCGGCACCGGAATCACGCGCAATCATCTGCATGGTGTCCTTGCGCTGCGACATCGGCCGCTGGCCGATCACTTCACCGGTGATAATAAAATCGAATCCATGCGCCTCGATCCACTCGCACGCCTTGCCGACCATGAAGACCTTGCAGTCCAGGCAGGGATTGAGATTCGAGCCGTAGCCATGTTTCGGGTTAATAACGACATCCTTGTATTCCTCGATAACATCGACGATGTGCAGCTTGATACCGAGCTGCTCGGCCGACCACAAGGCGTTATTACGTTTCGGTTTGGCGCGGTCCTGTTTACGAATCGCGTGGGTATGTCCCTCGACACAAAAACCGGTAAAAAAGTTGATGCCCTCGACATGCACGCCCTGCTCCATCACTACCCGCGCGGCCAGCAATGAATCGAGTCCGCCTGAAATCAGCGCAACAGCCTTGGGTTTTTGAGACATAAAGGGAACAACAGCGAACATGGATTTTAGCGCGGCGCGGCGGGTATTGCGTTAACACCGGATGTACCCGGTACGACACGCTACCCTGCCCGGACGGCACCCGGATTGGCGGGGAGTCTAACCCAAGCGCAGTACGCTGAGTATAGATAACACAGGGATTCAGTGCTTTTCAGTCACTGCGACCAGCGGTATACATCGGTCTTCAGCGCACACCTGACGGTAGCAGCGGCGACTGCCGGTCTCCTGCCAGAAGTCCATCGCCTGCAGCGGCGTCAACGCCTTAACACCGCCCAGTTCACGCATCGCATGCAGAATATCCACCAGCACGATGAAAGCCTCGGAAAGGTGACTGTAAACCGAGGACCAGCCACGATCCAGCCCATCCGACAGCTGCCGGTACGAGGCACGGCCGATATTGACGAAGTAGCTGATTCGCACCAGACGGCGCTCGGCAAGCTGCGGAAACATCCCGGAGAACAGCAGGCAATGATCGCCCACCTCACGCAAGCGCTCGGCGCGCTGCTCACCCGGCAGCGCCTGCGAACCGAGATAGTCAACCGCCATAATGCGTGCCGTGCAGTGGGGTTTGCTGGCAAAGCGCATCAGCAGGAACACCAGGTAGCTTTCCAGCGCTTCATCCAGATGCCGGTCGCAGGCTGACTGTGCTTCATGTACCAGTGCCTGCCACTGGGCCTGGGGTGTCGGTTCGAGAATGAGCTCTGCCATGCCGTTCCTCCGCCAGGGTACGAAAGGTAATCGACCCCGTGCCGCCACGGCTTGAGGCCAACATCTGTGCACCGTTATCTACATTTACCATATAGAACTGCATAATGTCACTTAACTGCCACCAGAAAGGCTCCCGCGTGGGGAAATTGTCAGCACCGCACGCTATACTCTGCGGCTTGCAATCCGCATCAACCCATACGAAAAACAAACCGTGTCAGATACCCCCACAACATTTCAGGCCCTGATCCTTGCATTACAGAACTACTGGAGCCGCCAGGGTTGCGCGCTGTTGCAGCCCTACGATATGGAAGTCGGTGCCGGTACCTTTCATCCGGCGACCTTCCTGCGCGCCATCGGACCAGAGCCCTGGCGGGCGGCCTACGTACAACCATCGCGCCGTCCAACCGATGGTCGTTATGGTGAAAACCCGAACCGCCTGCAGCACTACTACCAGCTCCAGGTGGTACTGAAACCCTCGCCGCTGGATATCCAGGAACTGTATCTCGGCTCGCTGCGCGAACTCGGCATTGACCCGCTGGTACACGATATTCGCTTCGTCGAGGACAACTGGGAATCCCCGACACTGGGCGCCTGGGGGCTTGGCTGGGAGATCTGGCTAAACGGCATGGAGATCTCGCAATTTACTTATTTTCAACAGGTTGGCGGGCTGGAGAGTCGACCGGTAACCGGTGAGCTGACCTACGGGCTGGAGCGCATCGCCATGTACCTGCAGGAAGTTGCAAGCATATTTGACCTGGTGTGGACCGAAGGACCCGATGGTCCACTCAGCTACCGCGACGTCTATCACCAGAATGAAGTAGAGATGTCGGCCTACAATTTTGAGCATGCCGACATCGATTCCCTGCTGCAGTGGTTTGATACCTGCGAGCGTGAGAGCAATCGCCTGATCGAGGCTGGCCTGCCATTACCCGCCTACGAAATGGTGCTGAAGGCCTCACACACCTTTAACCTGCTGGATGCACGCAATGCCATCTCGGTAACCGAACGACAACGCTACATTTTGCGGGTACGCACGCTGTCACGACAGGTTGCCGAGAGCTACTACGCGGCCCGTGAAAAACTCGGCTTCCCGATGCTGGCAGACAAGGGGTCAAGCGCATGATGGCAAGCCGGGATTTACTGATCGAAATCGGTACGGAAGAGTTGCCACCGAAGGCGCTGCAGCGGATGCGCGATGCACTGCAGGCCTCGCTCGACAAGCTACTGAATGAAAACCATCTTGAGCATGGATCCAGCCAGGCCTACGCGGCACCGCGCCGTCTGGCGGTACTCATAAGGGATGTCCCTGAAGCCCAACCGGACCGTGAGGTCAACAAGCGCGGCCCGGCACTGCAGGCGGCCTTTGATGCGGATGGCAAACCAACCAGGCCGGCTGAAGGTTTTGCGCGTTCCTGTGGTGTAAGCGTCAGCGAGCTGCAGCAGATTGAAACAGACAAGGGCACCTGGCTGGCATTCACCTCCATGGTTGCCGGCCAGCCCGCCATAGAGATTATTCCCGGGCTGCTGGAGAAGGCCCTGAAAGCGCTGCCCATGCCGAAGCGCATGCGCTGGGGCAGTTCGGATATCGAATTTGTGCGCCCGATTCACTGGATTGTGCTGCTGTTCGGCGACGCGGCGGTAAAGGCCAGCATTCTCGGTATCGACAGCGATCGCTACAGCCGTGGACACCGCTTTCACCACCCGCACAACATCGCTATTAGCAACCCGGAATCCTACGCGGAAACACTGCAACAGACCGGCAAGGTGATTGCCGATATGACTCAGCGGCGCGCATCGATTCAGGCACAGGTCAGCGAGGCCGGCGCCGCACTGGGCGGCCATGCACACATTGACCCGGCTTTGCTTGATGAGGTGAATGCACTGGTGGAATGGCCGGTCGCCATCAGCGGCGGCTTCGACAAACGCTTCCTGGAGGTACCGGCCGAAGCACTGATTTCCAGTATGCAGGATCACCAGAAGTACTTTCCGGTCATGGATGCCGACGGCAAGTTGCTGCCGTTCTTCATCACTATCGCCAACATATCCAGCAGCCAGCCGCAGCAGATTCGCGCCGGCAATGAACGCGTGATTCGTGCGCGCCTGGAGGATGCTGTGTTCTTCTGGAACCAGGATCGCAAGCAGTCGCTGCACAGCCGGGCCGGTCAGCTCGACAACATGACCTTTCAGAAAAAGCTCGGCTCACTGGGCGACAAGCAACGCCGCATCAGCGCCATTGCCAGCCACATTGCCGGAGAGCTGAATATTGATGTGCCGCAGGTACAGCGCGCCGCTGCCCTGTGCAAGTGCGATCTGGTTACCAGTATGGTGAGCGAATTTACGGATCTGCAGGGCATTATGGGGCGCTATTACGCCAGCCATGATGGCGAGGACGCCGCCGTCGCAACGGCTCTGGATGAGCAGTATCAACCACGTTTTGCCGGTGATGTGCTGCCCTCTTCAGGCCCCGGTCAGGCACTCGCCATTGCCGAACGCCTCGATACGCTGACCGGTATTTTTGCGATTGGCCAGACACCTACCGGTGACAAGGACCCTTTTGGCCTGCGCCGCTCGGCGCTTGGCCTGCTGCGTATCCTTATAGAAAAACAGCTTGATCTGGACCTGACCAGACTGATTGATACTGCCGCGCAGTTGCTGCCCGCGGAGGTACAGGCTGGCGCCATCACCCAGGACCTGTTCAGCTTCATGATGGAACGCCTGCGTGCCTACTATCTCGATGCCGGTTATGACAACCACATATTTGCCGCGGTACTGGCGCGGCAACCGCCGCAGCCGCTGGATTTTGATCAGCGCATCCGTGCCGTCAGGGCATTCGGTGAGCTGAGCGAGGCCGAAAGTCTGGCGGCAGCCAACAAGCGTATCCGCAATATTCTGCGCAAGGCCGAGACAGAAATACCGGCCAGCTGCCAGCAGGAACTGCTGCAGGAACCCGCCGAACAAGCGCTCGCAACTGCCGTCAGCGCGCTGCAAAAGACTGTAGAACCATTATTTCAGCAACGCCGGTACACTGAGGCCCTGCGCGAACTGGCGGCACTACAGACGCCGGTAGACGCATTCTTCGACCAGGTGATGGTGATGGCCGATGATAAGCGGCTACGGGATAACAGGCTGGCATTGCTGAATTCGCTGTCACGGCTGTTTTTACAGGTTGCAGATATTTCCCTGTTGCAGAAATAAATTGCCGGGAAAACTGCTGGATTCGCGGAGCAAGCCACGGCCGCCACATAACCGGGGTACAGGTAATCCATGACCACTACCGATTCCTACCGTGCGATGCTTGCAGCAGTACAGGCGTTTCATGACAAGCACGATTTCAAAAATACCGGTGGTGAGGACATGGCCTACCGTGTCGCTCTGATGACCGAGGAGCTGGGTGAAATTTCAGCCTGCGTTACCAAGGGCAAGGACACCGCCAGCCTCGCCGAGGAATCAGCCGACTTGCTGATACTGCTGATCGGTACGGCCATCGCCGGCGGCTTCAACCTGGATGACGCCTTTTGGGCAAAGATGAATAAACTTGGGTCGCGCGAGTCGCGCATGATTAATGGCCGTATCCGGGTCTCGGAATTCAGGGACATGTAATGCAGCTGATCATTCTCGACCGCGACGGCGTCATCAACGAAGACTCCGATGAATTTATCAAATCGCCGACCGAGTGGGTGCCGATTCGCGGCAGCATGGAAGCCATCGCACGCCTGCACCGTGCCGGCTGGCGGGTGGTGGTTGCCACCAACCAGTCAGGCATTGCCCGTAATCTGTTTGATCTGGACATGTTGGCACGTATCCATGAAACCATGCACCGCCGGGTTATAGAGTCCGGCGGCCTGATCGACGCCGTGTTCTTCTGTCCGCACGGTCCTGATGACGCCTGCAGCTGCCGCAAACCCCTGCCCGGCCTGTTTCATGATATCGCTGCACGGCTACAAATCGACCTGCAGGGGGTACCGGCAATTGGTGATTCCCTGCGTGACATCCAGGCCGCACGGGCTGCTGGAGCCGCGCCGATGCTGGTTAAAACCGGCAAGGGCTTTGGTACTGTCTCCCATCCGGATTTTGACCCGCAAGTACCGGTTTTCGATGACCTCTATGGCGCTGTAAACCAGCTGCTCGATAATTGATTACAACCCTTAGCTGAAAAACTGTCATGGACTCACATACTTCTCCCTACCCGATACTCTGGCTGCGCTCTCTGGCGTTCTGGGTGGTGTTCCCGATCTCGCTGGTACTGTTTGCCATCCTGCTGATGCTGGCTGCTCCTTTTTCACTGAAAACACGCTGGGCATTGTTGCAAATCTGGGTACAGTTCATCCTCTGGTGGCTGCGGGTAAGCTGTAACTTGACCCATGAAATACAGGGTGAGGAGAATATTCCGGACGACGCCGGTATCGTGTTTTCCAAACATCAATCGACCTGGGAGACAATTGCGCTACAGCAGATATTTCCGCTGCAGGTATGGGTTGCCAAACGTGAGCTTATGTGGATCCCGTTTTTCGGCTGGGGGCTGTGGCTGATGCAGTGCATTCACATAAAACGTGGTTCCGGCAAGGCCGCCATCAACCAGCTGATCACCCAGGGCAAGGCGCGCATGGACGAAGGTATCTGGGTGGTCATCTTTCCGGAAGGTACCCGGGTAGCAGCAGGCTCACCGGGACGTTATCGCATTGGTGGTGCAGCACTGGCTGAGCACAGCGGAAGAGCTATTGTACCGGTTGCGCACAATGCCGGTGAATACTGGCCACGGCGCAGTTTTATTAAACGCCCCGGCGTCATCCAGGTTCGTATCGGAGCCCCGATCTCGCCCGAGGGTAAAACCGCGCAGCAGCTGCTGGATGAAGCATCAGGCTGGATTGAGGCCCGCATGGCCGAGATCACGACCCTGTAGTAGTGAACTCGCTACACCCCTGAATATTTTTGTATAGTATATAAATAGTGTTTACTATATAAATAATTACATATTATTCAATAATATAATAATTATTTATCTTTCGGCTATAGCAAAAAATCACGGGGTTCTAGATATCCAGATTTGACGCAGACAGGGCATTCTTTTCAATGAAGTCACGTCTCGGCTCAACCTGGTCACCCATCAGCGTGGTAAAGATATCATCGGAACCGACCGCATCTTCAATCTGCACCTGCAGTAGACGACGGTTATCAGGATCAAGCGTCGTTTCCCATAGCTGTTCAGGATTCATTTCACCCAGTCCCTTGTAGCGCTGTATCGACTGACCGCGCTTGGCCTCATCCATTAACCAGGTCAGCGCCTGCCTGAACGAAGAAACCTCGGCGCGCCGCTCGCCACGCTGTACAAAGGCACCGGCGCTCAGCAAGCCATCCAGCTGCTGCCCCAGCGATTTAATATGTGTATATTCCGGGCTGGCAAAGAAATCCCGGGTAAACTGCTGCTCGCTGGCGACAATGCCATGCGTCCACTTGCTGACTTTTGCCACGAAGCTTTGATCTTCCGCGCCCGGCGTAACAACACACTCATAACGTTTGCCGCTACTCAAGCCGGCATTCACACGTTCAACCAGCTCAGTACACCAGCTCGATACCGTATCCACATTCTGCAGACCTGCGTCGTCAAGCACGGACATGTAAATCATCTTCTCCAGCAGTTCGCTATCATAGCGGCGCGCCAGTCGGCGAATCGCCGCCATCACCGCCATGTATTCATTGGCAAGCGTCTCCAGGGCCGGCCCTGACAACGGCGGCGCCTCCGGATTCACATACAACTGGGCCTTGTTGATAGCACCAGAGAGGAGCAGTGCATTCAAGGCCATATCGTCCTTAACATATTGTTCTTGCTTGCCTTTTTTTATTTTGTAGAGTGGTGGCTGAGCGATATATATATAACCGCGCTCGATCAGTTCCGGCATCTGCCGGTAGAAAAAAGTTAACAGCAGGGTGCGAATATGCGAACCATCGACGTCGGCATCCGTCATGAT
>CAJQPV010000159.1 GCA_905480305.1 uncultured Gammaproteobacteria bacterium
GCTCATAACAGACTGCCTCTCTGGTTCGGGACTGCTGCAGCATTTGACTCCAGCATCTATCCGGTCCTTTTTTATTTGCTTGAAGGTGTTTTTGCCGCGAAGGCAGCCACCAGCGGGTTGGCGCTAATGCCGTGGGCAATAATGCTGAGGATTATAGTGCACGTTACCGTCATCGCAACCAGGTCAGCGTTTGGCAGCTTGCTGTCCAGTACAATGACGGCAAATACGATACTTGCGAGGCCGCGTGGGCCGAACCAGCCAATGAACAGTTTTCCTTCAGTGCTGATGCCGCTGCCGGCGAGTGCCACAAATACGGGCAGCATACGAATGACTGTCAGGCTTAATAGCGCATAAATCAGAATAAGCCAACTGAAGTGGCCAACCGCCTGACCGACCACGGCCGAGCCGAAAATCACCCAGGTGATCAGCGCCAGCGTATCACCGCTGCCCTCTGCAGCAAGCAGGAATTGATCGCGTTCGGTTTTGGCAAGCGCACCAAACAACAGGCCGCCCGAGAAGGCCGCTATAAAACCGCTGCCGCCCAGTAGTTGGGCAACGGCAAAACAACTCAGTGCCAGTGCCACGACCGGAATCTGAATCCATGTGGGGGTTAGCCATTTACGGCGCAAAGCAGTTTTCAATAGTTTGGCAGCAGCAAGGGTTAGCAATAGTCCAACGGCAAGACCGATGCCGATTTCCTCGACCACCAGTTTAATAGCAAGTGTCCAGGGGCCCGCATCACCGGCCTTGTCCAGCGCCAGCGCCAGAAACACAAACAGGATGGGTACACAGATGCCGTCGTTCAGGCCACTCTCGACGTTCAGGCCCTGGCGGATCTCGTCTGGTACCGACTCGTTGGTGACCACCGCCTTGCCGAGTGCGGCGTCGGTCGGTGCCAGCATGGTGGCCAGCAGGGCAATGGTGAACAGGGACAGGCTGTCAACCAGTAGTACGCCGACGCCAAAGCCGAGCACTATGGTCAACGGCAGGCCGATCAGCAGCAATCGTGCCGGCAGTCCGGCGGTTTTCTTCAATACGCTCATGTCAGCGCCGGCGGCATCCGTGAACAGCACCATCGCAAGTGTCACTTCGGCAAGGCTGCGGATAGTCTCGCCGTCGGTTTCCCATGACAGCAGGTCAAGGCCGAGGGGGCCGACCAGCAGGCCGAAGCAGGTGAATACAATCGGGCCGCTGATCCAGGTGCGCTCGACGGCTCCGGCCACCGAACTGTAAACAAGAGTAAACAGGGCTATCAGGGCCAGCGTTTCATACATGAGATCTGTCCTTTATTTGCAGGGTCGAATTTATTCGACCATTAGTACTATTACTGTTGAACCGGATTGGCAATGGTATCCGTCCTGATCAAGCCCTTTTCCTGTGCTACCTTGCGCATCTGCTGCACCAGTTTTTCTGATGCCTTGCCGTCCGCCTTCAGCCCCTGTGTCTGCTGGAAGTCCTTGATGGCCTTGCGCGTATTGCTACCGATCACCCCGTCGATATCGCCGATGTCATAACCGAGCCCCAGCAATGCTTCCTGGGTTTCAAACTTGAGGCGTACTGCCTGCCTTTCCGCCTCATAGCCAATGAATCCTTCCCCGTAGGTTGCCGAAGATGGCAGTTCCCCGGGTCCCGGCGGCTGCACAGGGTGATCATTCAGCAGCATGCCATGAATGGCCCGCGCAAGGTCGCGGTGGTCCTGCGCTGAATTTTTGCGCAACACGTTGGAGAGCACGGTGACCATGTAGTGGAGCCGGTTTTGCCCGGCCGGTGTCTCGATGATGGCCAGCGAGTTCATGAAGTTGCGCTTGTTGCCATGATACTTTTTGCAGACAAAGCCTTCTTCCGGCTCGCAGCTGTACAGCGAACCCGACTTGAAATAAACCGCCGAGGGCCTCAACACACCGGATGATCCGTAGCGAATACGCCGCTCCGTGATGTACAGCAGCCGCTTGATCTCGAGACTGGAAAATTCGTCTACCAGCTTTCCCTGCTCCATCCTGACCGAGAATTCCATCAGCGCGCGTGGCGTGGCGTAGCTGTTGGTTCCGGGAACTCGCTGCTTGCCACCTTTAGTGAAAAAACTGCCCTGGCGAATCATGTCCAGATCAAGACCGTTACGGGTTACCGGCGACTGTATCGCCGCTTCGAAGATTTCTCCCAGCTCCGTACGTGGTGTCTCTTTGAAAAAACGTGCCTCTTGTTCCGCTGAAACCGGGTAGGCCTTGCCGTAATGCTTAAGCAGGATCAAATGCTTTTGTACCATGCCGGCAGCGGAGTTGGAGCTGGGTGACATCATCCAGTCAAGATAGACATAAAGTGAAGCACGATCGCCCGGTTCAATCGGCCGTCGGGTGATCTCGCCAGTCGCCTCGTCCCATAAACGCACCGTATGGTGATCGTACTTACTGAAATCATCAGCGGTGATCATCGCTTCACGCAATACCCGGCGGCGTGCCTCGATATCATCGGGATAGATGTCGGCGAGGGCCTGGAAGACCCCGAGTGCAATAAGGATCTTTCCCACGCTCCCCGGATTCTGATGCTGGTTACCGTTCCACTCCGCATAGCGGGGATGATCCGGGTCGGAAAGATCCAGCAAGGCGATGCCATAACGGTCCACTTCGATGCCGAGCATCTTCTTTATCTGTTCGGTCAGTACCGGGTCAGCCTTTGGCAAGCGGAAATCCGGTTGATTGAGCAGTCTCAGGTTGACCTTGCTCAAGGGCAGTAACTCGCCAGAAGGGCGCTTCTTTCCCGGTTTCTTGCCTTCCTGCACCAGCCGTTGTGCCTCCAGCCGGCCAATGCCGGTACTCTCATAGCCATCCAGGGGATAGGCGCCAACCAGACTGGACTGCAGTGCCAGCCACAGACCGGTGCAACCAGCCATAAACAAGGGGAGAAGATTTCGAGTCGTTGCCATGCGTATTTGCCTCTCTATTTGTTACGGATTATAACGCCGGTATATCTCCTGTCATGTGAAATACATTAGTAACGAGCTGATGGGTACGTTAATTTGTTCCTTTAACCATCCCACGACATGTCGGGTGCTGTTGCAGGTGCGATCAAATCAACCACCGGAATCGCGGACACGGTCCGCTCCTACAGGTTAAATCTCTACCCGCAGGTGTATCTATTGTTGTAGGAGCGCTTCGCAAGCGCGATCAAATCGACAACAGGTATCGCGGACACGGTCCGCTCCTACAGGTTAAATCTCTACCCGCAGGTGT
>CAJQPV010000160.1 GCA_905480305.1 uncultured Gammaproteobacteria bacterium
TCAGAAGAGGGGCGGTAAAATATGTCCAGGCAGTATCGATTCGGAGACGTTCAGCATAGGTCTCGTGACAAGCACAAGGAATACAGCATGAATGCTGTAACACCTAAGCTGGAAAGAGATGCCAAAGGAAACCTGATACCCTACCGTACGCCGCGATTCAAATTGAACCTCGTTGAGGTCTATAATCTGCTGCGCCCCTATGTGTCGGTGCGCCTGATGGAGCAGCTGAAAGCAGTGGTACCACTCGCACTGTATCTGCTTCTTTTCCAGGTGCTGATCTTGCGACAGCTGGAAGCCCATTACCTGATCATTACCGGCGGCCTGTTCGCTGTCATCGTTGGCCTGATGTTCTTCATGGAAGGTCTCAAACTGGGGTTGATGCCTTTTGGTACAGTAATCGGCCGAACGCTGCCGCGTAACTCTTCACTGCCTGTGGTGCTGCTGATAACCATGTTGCTGGGTATCGGTGTTACTTTCGCCGAGCCGGCAATCGGTGCATTGAAAGCGGTTGGCAAGAATGTTTCGGTTGAGCAGGCGCCTTATCTTTACACGTTGCTCAATGCGTGGTCAGACACACTGGTGCTGGTCGTTGGTGCCAGCGTAGGGCTTGCAGCTGTACTGGGAACCCTGCGTTTTCTCTATGGCTGGAGCCTGAAACCGATGATCTACATGGCGCTGGTGCCGGTGCTCGGATTGACCCTGCTGGCTGCTATCGATCCACAGCTGCAGAAAATTATTGGTCTTGCCTGGGACTGCGGTGCGGTGACCACCGGGCCGGTAACAGTACCCCTGGTGTTGTCCCTGGGTATTGGTATTGCTGCAGCGGCAGGCAAGGGCGAGTCAGGATTATCAGGCTTCGGTATCGTGACACTGGCCTCGCTGTTCCCGATTGCCGGGGTGCTGCTGCTGGCATTTTACATCTCATTCACCCAGTCTCCGGCTGAAATCATCGAAGCTGCCCGCATGGCAAGTGCTGCTGCCGGTAACATGGAGCCCGCCTGGTACCAGAGCAGTCCCGGGGAGGAAATAATTCTGGGAATTCGTGCCATCCTGCCACTGGTGATTTTCCTCTACCTGGTGCTCAGGTTCGTGTTGCACGAACCTCTGAAGAACCCTGGCGAGATCATATACGGTATCGTACTCGCCATGATTGGCATGTGTATTTTTAACCTGGGGCTTACTTATGGGTTGTCCAAACTGGGTGGTGATGTCGGCAACCTGGTACCAGCGGCCTTTATAGCAATCCCCGGTGTCGAAATCTCACCCATCTATATCTATGCCATCGGTGTGGGCCTGGCCTTGCTGTTTGCCTGGGCGATGGGTTTCGGTGCTACCCTGGCAGAACCTGCGCTTAATGCCCTGGGCGAAACCACCGAGCACCTGACTAATGGTGTCTTCAAAAAGAAAACATTGTTGCTCGCCGTCTCGCTCGGGGTGGCCTTTGGCATCGCTGCCGGCGTTGCCAAGCTGATTTATAATTTTCCGCTGGTCTGGCTGATAGTGCCCGGTTACCTGCTTGCCATCGTGCTGACATATTTCTCCAGCGAGGAATTCGTCAATATTGCCTGGGACAGCGCCGGTGTTACCACAGGTCCGATCACTGTTCCGCTGGTGCTGGCCATGGGGCTTGGCATCGGTAACGCGATGAACGCCATCGAGGGTTTCGGTATTCTTTGCCTTGCTTCGATAGGGCCGATCGTTTCGGTCATGATCACCGGACTTTGGGCCCGCTACAAAGCCGAGGCAGAGGCAACACGTATTTCAACGTCAGCATCACAGAAAAATGAGGCACAAGCACTGATATGAACGACAATATTACCTATCTGACCGACGTTGCAACGATCACCTGCGTGGTCAAACAAGGTATGAGCGATACAATTTTGCAGGCAGCACGTGATGTCGGCGCTATTACCGGTGCGATCAGTTTCTATGCGCGCGGACACGGCGCCCGTGAGCGCCTTGGTTTGCTGGGAATTACTGTTGAGGCAGAAAAAGAAATCATCAGCCTGCTGGTATCGCTCGAGCAGAAGGATACAGTTTTCGAGGCATTGACCCGCGCTGCCAATCTGGATAAGCCGGGTAACGGTTATATCTATTGCACGCCACTGGAGAAACTCGCCACCTACATACCTCAGAGTGTGATAAACGAGATCGAGGGTAATGCATGATTCAGCCAGTGCCCTGCAAACTGATCACCTGTATCCTGCCGAACGATGGCACCGACAGGACATTATTGAGCGCCCTGCGGACAGATAAGCAGATTATCCGCACCAGTAGCTTGCAGGTCAGGGGCCTGGCAATACTGGCAGGTGAAAAATACAAGTCCGGCGAGACACCCGAAAACGTCATGGTGAGGATGGTCAGTGTTGTCGTTGATGAGGAGCAAGCAGATCAAGTGTTTGACTACATCTGCGAAAAAGCAAATATCGGGCGCCCCGGTGCCGGAGTGCTCACTATGAGCGGAGGTGTCCTAGCATCAACATACTCGTTGCCTGAGGGCGTGCCTGATGAAGAATAACCGTCTCAGGTCAGCGTGGGGCATTCTTCCTTCTGGTCATCTCGATCGGTTCCGGCCTGCCGGTGCCGAATAATTATGCTAAAGGCACGGATGTGGAGCGGGATATCCTGGTCGAGACTGAAAGCGCCGAAAACTTTCAGCTGGCAATCCAATAGGCTGTAACAGCCAACCAGCTGATAATGAGTAACACCCAAGGCAACCACTGTTGTTTATAACTGCCCACCCGGTGACTTTCGATCTCTTATACCGCCCACGACGAGCGCCCGAGCAGGGCAATGAATCGTAAGCTGCGCTACAGCAGCATTAACCATTTTCCACAGACGCCAGCAATTCCACTCTGACGTCCTCATCATGCTCACCCATCGGTACGATGAGGAGCTTGCCAGCGATAATCCGTGAGCTCTCCAGCTGATTGATCTGGCGCAGACGGGCGACTGTCGTCTGGCTGTTCTGCGCAATCGCGCTTAATGTGTCGCCCTGGCGAATCCGGTATTTGACCGACTGTACACGCTGGTCTGCGGGCAGCCGCGCGAGCTGTTCGCGGAAACGTTGTTCACTTGCCTTGGGAATGAGCAGGGTGTGCGCACTGGCGGGCGGTGTGATTGACCGGGTAAGGCCTGGATTGAGGCGCTGCAGTTCGTCTATGGAGGACCCGGTCAGCCGTGCGGCGACCTGCAGATCGAGTTGTCCGCCGGTATCAACAACGGTGAAGTAATCGGTGTTGGCCAGGGCCGGCAGTGTGATGTTGTAGGCCTTGGGGTTGGAGATGATGGCCTGCAGTGCGATCAGTTTCGGCACATAACCCCGTGTCTCCTCAGGCAGCGGCAGGTGCCAGAAATCGACCGGTTTGCTCTGGCTATGATTGAGGCGGATGGCCTTGTTAACCCTTGCAGGGCCTGCGTTGTATGCCGCCAGGGCCAGCAACCAGTCACCGTTGAAGCGTAGATGGAGCTCGCTCAGGTAATCCAGGGCTGCTTCAGTTGCTGCGACGATATTTCGGCGGTCGTCAACCCACCAGTCCCGGCGCAGTCCGACATGCCTGGCCGTAGCGGGCATGAACTGCCATATACCGGCTGCCCCGGCGGGTGAGTGAGCAAAGGGATCAAAGGCGCTTTCAATGACTGGCAGCAAGGCGAGTTCCGCGGGAAAACCGCGCTCCTCAACGCGACTGAGGATATAAAACAGGTAGGGTTGACCACGCTGTAATATGTGCTCGATATGACGGGGGTGGTTGTGGAAGGTATCGATATGGGCTTGCACAGCCGGCGCGTCCTGTTGCGGAAAGTTGAAGCCGGTGCGCAATCGCTCCCAGATATCAACGGCCTCGGTTATCCCGGCAGGTGGCTGTTCCGCTGGTGTGTTTTCCCAAACGGTTTTCGGCGGAGTGATTTCCGGCTGAAGGGGAGCGGGTGCAAGTACTGTATTCCACGCTCGCTCCCAGTCGTTATCGACCAGGGGAGTGTCCGGTGAAATATGATGGTGCGTGGTTAACGTAGTGGCTGCCACTGCAAGTGCCGGGATCCAGAACGTATGTATTAGTGTCATTGTTGTGTAACTCCAGGGTGTTTATTGTTGTTTCACTGTGCCCTCTCTGGTGCTCATCCTCCGCCCGTGTCGCGGAGGTATTTTTTTATATGGCCTATCAAATATAGATGCTATATGGCAGATAGACAGAGATAAATGGTACTTAGGTTCAAGGAGGCTATCCGCAAGCCCCTATATCAGTATGAGGTGCGATGTAAAAACAAAGCATTAACAATGGCTTGTCTAAACGGATCCGCCGCAGGATTTATGTGTGTTCTGGGTGAACTATTGCTCTCGCAAAACCGTCATCGCGCGAATGATTTAATGATCTTCCTGTATATGGCGAATTACTTATCATGCAGACAAGGGAAATTGAAAAATCGCAGAGGG
>CAJQPV010000161.1 GCA_905480305.1 uncultured Gammaproteobacteria bacterium
CAGGTTGAAAACGACAGGAACACTCCACCTTGCCACGCCCAAGGCGCGCGTTAAGCCGCTCCCTGACGGCAGACTCCATGGCGCGGAGTTCTTCCGGCAGGCGCAGGCCGAGTTCCAGATAACGGTGATTAAGGGAACGAACCTCCCATGCCAGACTGCCATATTCAGTATCGGCTTGCTGTCTGGCGAAGGCCGTCATGCTGCGTATCATCTGATGGTTACTCGCCTGCCGTGAGGGATTGTAATGTTAAGCCTTGTCGACGGGCTTTAACAGCCAGCCACCGGCATAAAAAAAGCCACTGCTACCAACCGGGAGCAGTGGCCTGGATATGCAGTGATCGGGGCGTTGTCTACAACTCGCCCAGCGGCCTGGCAAAGGTATACATGAAAGGCTCTGCAACCAGCGTGTTGCCAGCCTCACCCACATTACCACCGAGCAGACTGAAAGGCAGGGTAACAACAAACGTTGCAGCCCCAAGGATAGTACCAACCAGCATAAACGGACGTACCATGAAGGTATCTGCCAGCATGGTGCCACCCGTAGGTTCCTGTGAGACCCTATCATAAGCCGCGACATTTGCGCTAAACATGACGTTGGAAAGCGCCAACATGAAAGCCAGAAAATAGGTGAGCAGTTTTCTGTTTGACTTTTGCATCGTATGAATCTCCTTGTGCATGATCCGCAACAGCGGCATCAGATACCGGTACTCGAATACTCTATATATTCGTCCAGTAACCACCCTGCCTTTAGCAGGTTCGTAACCCAACCACCGGGAATGCGACGCCGTTCAAACTTCAGAGCCCAACACACCAGCTTCGTCCAACATAGTACAAATCCAACAATCATTCAAGTATCAGGAACTTAGAATATCACAAGCGCTCTGTCAGCCGATATTATCCTGCGCTGGCGGCAGCGAATCTGCAACTGTCTCCGGCTCCACCTTCGGGCCCAGCATGATGGCCACCCAGCGCGTGCCATCGTGGCTTTCCAGCGCAATCTTGGCAGTAATAGTAAGCGGTACCGACAGCAACATCCCCACCGGACCCAACACCCAGCCCCAGAAGACCAGCGAAAGAAACACCACCAGCGTCGACAGCCCCAGCCCTCTGCCCATGTAACGCGGCTCGATAAAGGTGCCAATTAAAATATTGATAACCAGGTAACCTCCGGCCACTATCAGGGCAGCGCTGAACCCCAACTGCACCAACACCTGTATAACAGCGGGTATGGCCGCGATAATGGAACCGATATTGGGTACAAAATTCAGCAGAAAGGCGAGCAACCCCCAGAGCAGCGGATAATCCACCCCCACAAACAGCATCAGGACGACCACCAGAAAACCGGTTGCCAGACTGGTCAGCGTCTTGATACCCATGTAACGCTTGATATTGCCGATCGCCTCACTGAATTCGGCCAGCGAATCATCGGCGTTGCCGCGCATCAGGCGCCACTTGTCAGGAAAACCCGCTGCTTCCAGCATAATAAAGACCACCGTGATCAGAATCAGGAAACTGTTCGTCAATATATTCCCCATACCACCCAGGATATTGGTCGCCATCTGGACCGCCTTGGCAGGATCCATGTAAGCAGATACCAGCTCGTTTGAAACATGTATTCCGGCACCAGCCAGCCAGCCAAGCAAACCGCTAGTGGCGTCATGCAGTCGTTCCTGAAAGGCCGGAAAACTGCCGGAAAATTCCTCGACTGAACCGCCAATCAAGGTGCCGACCAGCAACAATCCGAACACCAGCAGACCAAGCACCGCCAGCAGTGCTACGCCGGCAGGCAGACCCTTGTCCTGTAGCCAACTGAAAGGCGAGGCGATCAGAATCGCAATAAATACCGCCAGCAGAAACGGCACCAGCAACGATGCAGCCGCTTTCATGCCGGCGACGATAATGATAAAAGCAGCAACTGAAACCAGCAGATTGCTTGCACTGAAACCGGGCGGAGCGTTCATATATCATCCTGGTGAAATGGGTATCAAACAGACAAAAACCGGGGAATACCGACACCGCTGCTTTGTTATATCAGGCTAATCTCCGGATTCCTACTGTTTCCCCGCCGCCGATTGTTTCAGCGTGCGGGTATCGCGCTATAATCTGCGCCTCATTTCTTAGCCAGGATCAAACTATGCGCCCCAGCAGCCGCGCCCCCGATGAGATGCGCCACATTCGCATCACCCGCAACTACACCATGCACGCAGAAGGCTCGGTACTGGTGGAATTTGGTAACACCCGCGTTTTGTGCAATGCCACTATTGAAGAGCGGGTGCCGGGATTCCTGCGCGGCAAGGGACAGGGCTGGGTAACCGCCGAGTACGGCATGCTGCCGCGCTCCACCAACAGCCGCATGGGTCGCGAGGCGGCGCGTGGCAAGCAGGGCGGGCGCACCATGGAAATCCAGCGCCTGATTGGTCGTTCACTGCGCGCCGTCGTTGACATGCAGGCACTCGGCGAACGCTCCGTTACCATCGACTGCGATGTTATCCAGGCGGACGGCGGCACCCGCACGGCCAGTATTACCGGCGGCTTTGTCGCACTTGCCGATGCCGTGCAGACCTTGCTGGACAGCAAGGCCATTGATAAAAATCCGCTTACCGGCCAGGTGGCCTCGGTGTCCGTTGGCATTTACAAAGGCACACCGGTACTGGACCTGGACTACCCGGAAGACTGCAATGCAGAAACCGACATGAACGTGGTAATGAGCGATGCCGGGGACTTTATTGAGGTTCAGGGGACCGCCGAAGGTCACCCGTTTAACCAGGAGGAACTGAACAGCATGCTGGCGCTGGCAAAGAAAGGCATCAGCGAGCTGGTTAGCAGCCAGCAGCAAGCTCTCAAGTAACCACCATGCAGGATATCGTTCTGGCAAGCAGCAACCCCGGCAAGGTGCGCGAGATCAACCAGGTGCTCGCCGGTCTAAACGTGATCGTGCGGCCACAGGGTGACTTCAACGTGATTGATGCCGAGGAAACCGGCCTGACCTTTGTCGAAAACGCCATTCTGAAAGCACGTAATGCCGCACAACATACCGGTCTGCCGGCGATCGCTGATGACTCCGGTCTGGAAGTTGACGCGCTGGCAGGCGCACCGGGTATTTACTCGGCACGTTATGCCGGGGCAGGTGCAACCGACCTTGAGAATCTTGAAAAACTGCTGGACGCACTGGCTGATGTCCCTGAAGAAAACCGCAGCGCGCGTTTTCAATGCCTGATGGTCTATATGCGACATGCGGATGACCCGACACCCCTGATCTGCCAGGGAAGCTGGGAGGGCCACATCCTGACGGCCGCACGCGGCAGCAACGGTTTTGGCTATGACCC
>CAJQPV010000162.1 GCA_905480305.1 uncultured Gammaproteobacteria bacterium
AGCGGTAACAACGCAAAATCAAGGAAAGCAAACCCATGAAGTTATCGTACATCTTTCTCTGTATCGCATGCCTGCTTCTGTCAACCCGGGTCTCACTGGGGGCAGAGACGGCAGACACTATCTATCTCAACGGTACCATCCTCACTATCAACGACGCGCTTCCAACAGCAGAAGCAGTGGCAGTAAAAGATGGAAAGATTCTTGCGGTCGGCCCGGAGGTTGAAGTTCTCAAAACCGTTGGGGAGAGCACAAAGAAGATAAACCTGGCCGGCAAGACGATGCTCCCGGGATTCGTTGATTCGCACGGGCACACATACATAATCGGGCTTCAGGCCACCACCGCCAACCTGCTTCCCCCGCCCGATGGCGCGGGCAAGGATATCGCCTCACTGCAGGCGTTACTTATCGATTGGGCCGCGAACAATGAAGCGGCCGTAAACAAGGTTGGCTGGATCGCGGGGTTCGGCTATGACGATTCGCAACTTACTGAGCAACGGCATCCGACGCGTGACGACCTCGACAAGGTGTCGAAAGACCTCCCGGTGATCATTATTCATCAGTCCGGTCACCTCGGCGTCGCCAACAGCAAAGCCCTGGATATCGCCGGTGTGACTGCAGAGACGAAGGACCCGAAAGGCGGTGCCTTTCGTCGAAAAGAAGGCTCTCAGGAGCCTAACGGAGTTTTAGAAGAATATGCCTTCTTCTATCTCCTCAGCAAACTGGCGGCTAACTTCGACAACGACATCAACGATGCCCTGGTCGAGGAAGGTGCCAAGCTAGTGGCCTCCTTCGGGTACACCACTGCCCAGGAGGGCCGGGCGATTGGCCCCGGCCTTGAGGCAATGAAGCGTGTTGCCGACAGTGGCAGGCTCGCCATTGATCTCGTCGCCTACCCCGACATCCTCGAGGTCGACACTATCAAGCCTGCCATGCACTACACGAACAACTACCGGATCGGTGGCGTGAAACTCACCATCGATGGTTCACCGCAGGGCAAGACCGCCTGGTTGACCGAACCCTACTTCGTTGTGCCCGAGGGGCACCCCAAAGACTACCGGGGTTATGCCGCCATCGATGAGAAGACCACCAGCGAGGCCGTTGAGAAGGCTTTCGCGAATGGCTGGCAAATTCTCTGTCACAGCAATGGCGATGCTGCGACTGATCGTTTTATCCATGCGATTCGCCTCGCGAAAAAGAAGTACCCCGATGTTGATAACCGTCCCGTCCTGATTCACGGGCAGGTGCTACGCGAGGACCAGGTGGAACAACTCAAAGAGCTTGGCATCTTTCCCTCGCTCTTCCCCATGCACACCTTCTACTGGGGAGACTGGCACCGGGAATCAGTACTCGGCCCTGAGCGTGCCGAAAATATCTCACCCACCGGTTGGGTTCTGGAACGCGACATGATGTTTGGCAGTCACCATGATGCGCCGGTGGCGCTGCCTGATTCGATGCGTGTCCTGTCAGCCACCGTCACCCGCACCTCACGTAGTGGCCGTGTCCTTGGCCCCGAACACCGAGTTCCGGTCGCAACTGCCCTCAAGGCCCTGACCATCTGGCCTGCCTGGCAGCACTTCGAGGAGGACTCCAAGGGTACAATCGAGGTTGGGAAACTCGCCGATTTCGTAATCCTCTCCGATAATCCTCTGACCGTTCAACAGGACCAGATTGATGACCTCAAGGTGCTGGAGACCATCAAGGAGGGGAATTCGATTTACAAGCGGCCCGCCGAAGGAGTAGCACTGTCTTCACCCGCCGTGTTCGGACTCACCATGCATGAAGAACATAATCCCGAACAGGCCGTGCCGGGCGTGAAGCTTGTCCATGGTGATAGCTGTTTCAATCATGGTCTGAGTGTTCTACTTAGTGCTATAAATTCCACGGCAGAATAGACGCACTTTTTTAACCGAAAAATTACACTCCAATACGCTTACCCGATCAAAGCGTTGACCAATCCGGATACTGCCGGTCGTTCAGCTTTGGCGTAAGCAGGCGCCACGGTGAAACCTGGATACAGCGAGATTGCATGATAGGAATGGCAGCTTATGCAAAGCGGAAGTACAACTGAGACCCGGGAATGACTGTTTCAGGCCGACAGCTGCCTAACAGGAACTCCTCACTAGCCTGGCTCCCTGAATCCGGGAACGCCTTTGCCTCCGTAATGCGACCTTGGGACTTATTCTAAATAAGAATTTGCTCAAAGGCAGGAGTCAACCCAACCCGGTCATACAGAATTTTTCCTTAAACTTCCGATATGTACTGGAACCGGTCGTTCCCTGGCCGGATTCTGGACGGTGACTATCGACCCTGGGTCGGACATGCAGAAATTTTGCTTAAAGGTCAGGAACGTACTGGAACCGGTCTTTCCAGGGTTGATGCCTACTCCCAGCCACAGGCCTGTCAGTTTACGTGTGAGTTCAACGGGCAGGCGTCTAACAACCCTTAACAATTGCCGCCGTCATTCATTCGCAGCCAACTCAATAGCTGGCTGCAGCAACCGGAGACCGTCTGCAGGCTGTCTCCATGGGGCAGGATTTGACTAGCTTTGGAATAGAGGCTCCGGATCTTACGCTTCGCCCTGGTAATTCAAGAAATTTAACTGTTCATAGATTTTGAGATACTAAATATATGTCAATAATTTGACAATACTGCATTGGTATGATTATCTTGTACTTCGAGCCTCAATGCTCTTGAGGTATACATATAATAAATTTGGAGATTACTACTATGATACGTTCACTTGCTATTTCAGCCGCCACAATCTGCCTGATGACCAGTACCGCGTTTGCCGCTCCGACCATCATGACCGAGGCACAGATGGATTCACAGGTCGCAGGATCTACCATCGAAACGCGCGATAGGAGAAACATCGTCTGGACTGTTGACTCCCTAGATCCTCCTATCGGGAGGAACAACGGTGGATACGACGCTACGGCCAATGCCAGCAAGGGCCTGGTTAAAGCCGTAGGTGCCGGAGGCCTGGGACTGTACTGAACCGAAGTGTGAATAAGGGTGAACCAAAGGGGGCGGGTAACCGCCCCCTTTTTTGTGGGCACACGGAAGTAAGTCGCACCCATGATGAGCAATCCTGGCCTGTCCTGGCGACTAGCTTCGCTGCCGCTGCAATCCAATCGATGTGATGATCAACGCGTCATTTTCAGTGCCGAAAGCCATAACCGAGACTGAGATTGACTGAGAAGGCCAGGTCGGTCGCAATCGTATCCGGCCGACCGCTTTATCAATTTGGCAGTTTTCCCTGACCCAACGTGCCACAGTTAGACCGAAGGCGCTTCTTCGGGTCAACTTTTGTCGCGACTGGCCGATTTTTATACCGTTCGGTGGTTGGATGTGTCAGCAAGGAGACAATTCGTAATGCACCTTCGAAGTCTGATGAAATGCGCACTGCAACTCGCGACCCTGATTTTGATTGCCAGCCCCGCTGTTTCCGGCACACTCTCACTGAAGGAGATCCGCGAGGGGGGGGTCATCAGGCAGCAATGGGACACCAGCTGCGGGGCCGCGGCGTTGGCTACCGTGTTCACCTACACGTTCAACGACCCGGTGACCGAACGTGAGGTGGCCAGCGGGCTGTTACGCCAGACTGAACCCCTGAAGGTGCGCCACCGCGGCGGCTTTTCGATGCTCGATATGAAGCGATATGCTGCCGAGCGGGGTTACCGCGGCATCGGGTTCCGGGGCATGGAGTTCAAGGACATCCGCTATCTGGACGCTCCGATCGTACCGGTAAGCTTCCATGGATATAACCATTACGTCGTCTACAAGGGCCTGACACCCGAGGGAGACGTCCACATCGGCGACCCTGCCTTTGGCAACCGCACGCTAAGTCGCGAGAGATTTGAGAATGCGTGGGTCGACGGCATCACCTTTGTCATGCTTCGGGGTACAGAATGAAATACACGTTTGCGCTTGCCGCCCTTCTCTTCGCCGCCTTCCCTGCTGGTGCCGAGACAATCGAGGAACTCAAGGCCCAGCTCGAAGCACAGGAGCAGATCAATGCGCTGCAGAGGCAACGCATCGAGACACTGGAGGCCGAGCTCGCGGGGCGCAAGATCGCGTCGCCCGCCAGGGCTGAGGTCGCGGCCCCCGAAATCGCCGCAGGCGACCCAGAGGCAGACCGCGCACTGGAGCGGGCCCTTGAACGGCGTGGCAGCGTGGTTCTTGCGCCCTACGTCGTTGAGGTAGCGCCGAGCCTGTTCTGGAGCCATGACGGCAGCGACTCCAACAACTCGACGGACGACATCTACGGGGCCGGACTGGACGCCCGCATCGGTTTGCCCGGCGGCTGGATGCTTGGAGCCGGGGTCCCGTATATCTACCGCGACATTGATGACGTCGGTAGTAACAGCGGTGCCGGCGATGTCTCGGCCACGGTCTGGAAGTCGCTCTTCACACAGGAAGGTCGTCGACCGTCGCTTGTCGCCAGCCTGCGCTACGCCGCGCCAACTGGCGATGATATCGGCGACGACGACGTACCGCTGGGCAGCGGTTTTCATAGAGTCACCGCGCAGCTCTCCACGGTAAAAACCATCGATCCGATCGCCTTCTTTGGCGATCTGACCTACACCCACTACATCGACGACGAGATCTCGGGTGTGGATGTGGACCGCAGCGACACGATCGGTTTCGGCCTGGGCGCCAGCCTGGCGGTGACGCCCGATACAAGCTTCGGCGCCGGGATAAATTATGCCTTTGAGGATGATGTGGAAGTGAATGGCACTGGCGTTCGTGGTTCCAGCACAACGCTCGGGCAGGTCGAGCTGACTGCAGGCATTTTGCTGACCCGGGACGTGTTCCTGAACATCACCGGCGCTTTCGGCATAACCGATGACAGCCCCGACGCAACCCTTGGTATGTCACTGCCAATCCGGTTCTGAACCCGCTTGCCGCGCGATTGAACGATGCCGCCACAGTTCATGACACCGGATCGACTGTTTGAGTAACAACCTCTACGCTTGGCGTAGCGACCGCCGCGTGCTGTATGCCGTGGTCGCTGGCATGCTGTAGTTCTGAAAGCGATTTCCACTCAAGGCCGAATAACACCCATCCGCCTTCATCACTAAAGGTCTGCTTGGTATTGACCGCCGAAGTCCAATTGCCTCATGTGAACGACAGGTTATGCGGCATTGCTGACCTACACATGAAGGTTGGGGAACGGCAAGTCCTGGCCGACAGCTGACTAACAGGAACTCCGCACTAGCCTGGTTACCTGCTGCCGGGAACGACTGCTTTGCCTCCGTAATGAGACCTAGGGACTGATTCTAAATAAGTTTTCTCTAAAGGACCGGAGACGACCCAACCCAGACGTAGAGAATTTTCCTTTGTAGGTCAGGAATGTACTGTACTCGGACCTTTATGGGCTGGATGCAGGGCTGTAACCCGCGACGGAAATTAGCCGTCACTCCGGGTCACAGATTGTCGCCAACGTTACCAGATGGT
Organism: uncultured Gammaproteobacteria bacterium; assembly: GCA_905480305.1. Lineage (GTDB taxonomy): Bacteria > Pseudomonadota > Gammaproteobacteria > UBA9214 > UBA9214 > UBA9214. Next base: position 5,458 of record CAJQPV010000162.1, read on the forward strand.
CTCCGTCGCGGATAACCAGCTGTTCGCCTCTGTCCGGGTTCAGGTGGACCTCTCCCGCTGCGGTAAGCACGCCGAGGGCTATCTCCCGGCGCTGCTCGGCGAGTGTGGCCAGCGTGTCGAAGCCGATCGGTTTAGGGTGGTCAGTCGCCTGCATGGGGCGGAGCATGATCTGTGGACCGCCGATTCGTGAGAGTTCGGTTAAGATTGCCGCCAGCTCACGGCGCAGCGCAATCTGCGAAAGCATATAGCTGATGGCGAGTGGTGTGACGAGCACGTCATGGACATTATCGACGAGGAAACGGTTTTGCTCCTCAAGGATCTCGACGAACAGCTTCGGTTGCTTCTTATGCCCACTAAAGCTGTGCTGGAGGTTGAGATAGGCGGTGATTGTGGCTGCATCGGCATGGGCCTCGTCGCCCATACGGGCCCGTGCCAGGAGGATGATCTGGTCGTAACCCCAGGGTTCCAATTCTGCCAGCTTCACGGGATCCAGGAAATTGTTCTCGATCTGCCGCACGTGATCCAGGGCCAGGTCCTGGCAGCGGGCCAGGGCAGCCATTCGATCCTCCACAGGTGTGAGGCCAACCACGTCGATGGCCATTTCGTCTGCTGCAAACTCGCGGAGCAGGGCTGGTACCTTCCGGGTCCAGCCAAGAATCAGCAACCGCTGTGGTCGCGACGGCGGTTCCCATGTGGAAAAATCTGTGCCAACCGATGTCCCGGTGCCGGGAGCACGCTCTCCGCAATCGGCGAAGCTGCGTGCGATAAAGACAATGAGGTCGTCCTCGCCCAGCTCCGTGTCAGCTGCGGGATTGAGCAGCGGGTGCCTGTTGCCCGAGGGAATCAGGCCGATGGGTACGGCTTTCGGGCGCTCGCGCCGGAGCTCGCCGAATGTTTTGCCCGTTTCCCGCAAGTGGTGCAGAAAGATGGCGTTACCCTCGTTGATACTCAGGAGCTGAGAGAATACTCCCCAGATCCCGGCGTAACGTACGCTCTGGGCGATGAGCCGGGATATTACCTGGTCCGTAGCAAGTATTTCAGTCTCGCCGCGGTAAGTGAACCGCGCCACCTCGCTGAGGTTCTCGTCGTATAGCGCCACGACGGCCAACGGTTTTTCCGCGCCGCCTCGGGTTTGGCGGGCAATCAACGTCAGGGACTTCAGGGTGTCCGCGTCCGCAACACCGGGGGACCTGTTGCTGAAGTCCTCACCCGGGAGAATGATGGCTGCAGCGTCCTCAAAGGATACGCGTTCAAGGTGCTCAAGACTGAGCGGCGAACCACCGCGCAGCAGCACCTGCCGGTCGTTCCAGTAGCTGCCCAGATTTTCCCTGAGTTCGTTGAGTACCGTGCGGTCGACCTGCTCGGCAAGCACGACGACCCGCAGCATACTGGTGTTGTGGTCTTGCAGGAAACGCGTCACCCGCCCCCGGGTACGCAGCAGCTCGAGCACGATGTAGGGTGTTCGGTGCGTCCAGCCCAGAATCAGCACATGATCGGTAAGCGTGACCGGTCGTATTCCCGATTCGATGCGCTCGATAAGCTCGTTCATCCACTGTGTAAGGATGGCGATGAGCAGACCGAGAAACAGCACGTAGCCGAGCACCGTGACCACCGTTGAGACCGTGCGGCCGACAAGCCCTTCGTCGTCGCCCAGATAGCCGGGATCAGTGAGGCGGAGGAAGGCCCACCATACCGATTCGCCGACCTCGTCGAAGCCGGGAGCCAGCAAGCGCATCAGCAGGCCGCCGAGCAGCGCCACCAGCAGCACGATGGACGCTGCCAGCAGCAGCCGGTAGTGCAGCCCGCGCAGGAGCAGTCGCTCCAGACCGAGCCTCAGTTGATCAAGACGCCGAGCGCGCCGGCATTCACGCTGTTTCATGGTTCACCGTTCCGTTTAGCTCCTCTGGGTAATAAATTTGCTGATTCCTACTTGCTGTCTGATGGCGGAGATTGCTCCAGAGTGATCCGGAGTGGTTGGTCGGGGTTGAAGTGAACATCGCGCTGCGGGAAAGCGATAGTGATCCCTGCTTCGGCGAAGCGGCGATGGATGTTGCGGCGCATGTCGGTCATCACCGGCAACCGGTCGTCAAGCGTCCCGACGAAAACGCGAAAGGCGAGAATCAGGCTGTTATCCCCGAAATCGTCAAATACCACGCCGGGTGGCGGTTCCTTCAGCACACGCTCATCATTGCGTGCCAGCTCGAGCAGGATCTCTATCGCCCGGTCGACGTCGCTGCCGTAGGCGATGCCCACCTGGATCAGGATCCGGGTCCTGGCATCGGATAAGGTCCAGTTCAACAGCCGCCCGGTGATCAGTTCCTTGTTCGGTATCAGGAGTTCCTTTTGTTCGAAGTCGCGGATGGTCGTTGCCCGTATGCGGATGCGCTCAACCCTTCCCGAGGCATCGCCGACGGTGATGAGGTCACCGACCCGTACCGGCCGCTCCGCCAGCAGGATCAGCCCCGAGATAAAGTTGGCGACGATCTCCTGCAGACCGAAGCCGATGCCGACACCCAGCGCGGCGGCGGCCCAGCCCATCTGCGACCAGCTTGCACCCAGCTGGCCGAGGACGAGGAGTGTGGCCACGATCACGATCGCATACTTGGTAACAGTGGTGAGCGCGTAGCGGGCACCTGCCGAGATTTTGCCTCGCTTGAGCAGGATGATGTTGATCAGTGACGGGAGATTATTCGCGAGCACGTAACCCACTATCCCGATAAGCAGCGCAACCAGTGTATCAGCCAGCGTGATCCAGACCAGGACATCCTCGCCCTCAATCTTGAATGCTGTCGACCATAGTGTCACCTCGTTGAGCACCTTGAAGGCGGGCAGCATGTCGTCCCATATCGCGGCCAGCCCCAGCGCCGCCAGCAATAGCAGTATGGCGTTGACGACCTGGCGGCTGTCAGCGTCAAGAGCAATCAGGTCAACTTCGGGCGCACCAATGTCGTTGTCGATCGTCTCCTGGTCTGCCGTCCCAGCCTCCTCATCACCGGCACGCTGCACGCGTGCGGCATCGCGCTCCTTCATCGCCGCTTCGAAGGCCAGCCGACGACGTGTCACCAGCAACCAGCGGCGTACCAGTTCGCCACCCAGCCAGGCACCGGTGAGCAGCCACACCGACAGGGTCCAACGGACCATCAGTTCTCCCGCCGTATAGGTATAACCGGTTAGCTCCACAACCACTATACTCAGCGGAATGGCGACAGCGACCGCAAACCAGAAATAGCGCCAGCGCCACCAGACGCTGTTCCGATACTGGCACAGGCACTGCCGAATCACCCCTCGGGTAGGATGCAGCAGGCGCGCGGTGAGGGCGAGTAGTCCAAGCAGGTAGGCAATGAATGTCAGCAGCCCGAGCGTGCCGCCGTCGATTGACGGATCCAGTGCGACCACGATCTCGGACACAAGGTAGAGCGGCACACCCAGACCCCGGAACCAGACGAGTTCCCGGTGCAGCTCGGCCACCGTTGCCGTCTCCCAGTTGAAGTGCCGTTCGGCCAGCCCGCCGGGCAGACTCAGCTTGAACAGCGAATTGACGAGTAGTAGCAGGATCGCTGTCTTCAGCAGCCCATCGGCAAGGCCGAGCGAGAAAGCTGCGGTCGTGTCGGCGACTAGCAACGCCCAGCCCAGAGCCGCCAGCAGCAGGGTTCCCGGCACAGCCAGCAACAGCGTGAGGGCCACTGCCTGCCAGGTGAAGGTCATCCGATCTCGCCGGATACTGCCGACGTCCCGGCCGCGGTCGAGCAACGCGCCATGCAGCGACTGCCGGCGTGCAAACAGCAGTCCGGCGAGCAGGACCACGGCCAGCAGCCAGGGGCCCCGCACCAGGCCTTGCCACATGTCATGACTGGCTTCAATCCAGACCCTGGTATCGAGGAGGGCGGTGAATTCCCCGGGCAGCGTTTCGAATGCCTTCAAGCTGATGGCAGGAGCGCTCTTCACCCACAGCAGATGCTCGGCGAGATACTGGTCGTAATCGCTTGTTATCTCCTCGAGCCGCTTGAGCAGGTCATCCAGGGCATATAGGCGCCGCAGCTCGGCCCTGTCGTTATTGATGGCGCGTGTGAGGAGCATACGCCTGGTTTCCGCCAGAGTCTGGTACTCGGTGCGCAGCTCTGGCCCCAGTGCGATGCCGCTGTCGCCCTCGACCTGTTCCTCGAGATGGTCGTTGAGATCGGCGAGCGAGCGGCGCTCGTCCTCGTTCTCAACGAGCCGCAGACTGATTGCCGTGATGGACCGTTGCAGACGGTTGCGCTGTAGCCGGTATTCCTGCACCGACGGGAGTTGCTGACGCTGCTCTCGGATGGCCCGTCCAATCGGAG
>CAJQPV010000163.1 GCA_905480305.1 uncultured Gammaproteobacteria bacterium
TCGTGGTCGCGAAGAGTTTGGCGTTCGGGGTGCGTTGCTGATTGAGCCGTCAGATCGAACAGATGTTCTCCTGTCAGTTAGTCATTCCAGAAGCGATCTTACCTTTGGCTACATTCATCGCTCGGTGGGCTTCGACGACGACGGCCGCCAATTCCTGGTTCCTGCGGATGTTGATTTCTGGGGAACCGGACCCGGCAACGATGCCGTTGGGTTTCAGGCCCCGGCTGACCCGTACACAGCGAACACAGGCACGGCCGGCTACTTTGAACCCGAGATGACGAGCTTCACCGCAAAAATCAGCTACGAGCACGAGGCCTTCTCGCTAACGTCGGTTACGAATCTCTTGAGTTTTACCGCTCCGTTTCGCGAGGACAGCGACATATCGCAGCGTGATGGCCTGCTTCTGGATGCGTACCAGGACAACGACCAATGGTCCCAGGAATTTAACCTGCAGGGTGTCAAAGGCGATGCGCTCTGGCTGCTGGGTGCATTCTTCATGGACCGGGATGCTCAGGCGAATACCGCGTTCATAAGCTATACGCCTTACCTCGACGATTTTGCCGCAGGATTCGGGATTACGGCGCCTGGCGATATTCTTGCGGGCTACGGCGATGATGTAATCACGATCAGCAGTGACTGGCGCCTGAAGACCCGGACCTCGGCTGTGTTCGCGCAGACGGAGTTAGGCCTCAGCGAAACCCTCTCTGCAACACTCGGCTTTCGGTACTCGAGCGACGATCTTGATTATCGTTTCGATTCGCTCGAAGACCTTGGCGGTGTCGCACTTGACCCGGCCAGCCAGTTTTGGGGCGCGACCAACTACGCCATGACTGATGATGATGATGACTGGTCGGCAAAAGCACAGTTGGACTGGACACCGCGCGAGCAGGTACTTGGCTACTTCGGTATATCGCGTGGGACCAAAGGTGCTGGGTTCAACGCACCGTTTACCGGCGGAACAGTAAACCCGTTTAACGGTGAGGTCCTGACCAACTATGAACTGGGCTTCAAGTCAACGTTGCTGGACGGACGTATGGCGCTTAACGGCAGTCTTTTCCACTACGACTACGACGACTACCAGGCCTTCGCATTCGAGAACATTTCGGCAACGATTTCCAATATTGACGCCAGCGCGACCGGCCTGGAGCTGGAGATGAAGGCGAGTCTGCCAGGCGCCTTCGAGCTGTCGCTAGGGGCCGGCTACCTGGATTCAAAAATAAAGCAAGGTGGCGAGCTTCCGTTGGCACCCGATTGGTCAGTAAACGGACTGCTCAGAAAGGGCTGGCAAGTTGGCGGCGACAACACCATTGTCGCTCAGGCCGATTTCAACTGGGCCGCTGCTTTTCAAACGGACTCTGCCAATAACCCGGCAGGCCATGTCGGTAGTCAGCATGCGCTGAACGCTCGGATAAGCTACGAACATCACGTTGGGAAATGGGCCGCATCGTTAGTCGGACGCAATCTCACCGATGAGGAGAATCTCTATTCGATGCTACCGGTCAGCACCAGTTGGGCGCAGGCCTACTATGGCCGCCCACGCTGGATATCGGTCGAGTTTACTTTCAACTATTAGGCCGTCTGTTTTTCAGCAGCCCTACACGCATTGCTTTGGAAACCGCCTCACGCCGGGTGCTGACCTCGAGTTTCTGGTAGACGTGCTTGAGGTGATCCTTGACCGTGTGCGTGGAGATATTCAGGCGAGCCCCGATTTGCTTGTTTTGCAGGCGATTGGCGAGTAGTTCAAGGATGTCCAGTTCCCGGTTGGTCAGATCCGTCAGCCCGACATGATCGGGCACATGTGGCGTCGCAATATCGGCGCCCCTGCCATGCTGAGACGGGCCTATGGACTGGTCATAAGCCGTGAAAACAGAACGGATGAAATCGCGGCTATGACCGGCTTCGGCGAGTGTCGCCAGCTCGCCCATCAGCGGTTCACCGGCTTCTACGAACTGTTGGATCCACTCGCCCGGCTCGGCAAGCCCTACGCTTTCGAGCAGAGCCGCCCTGGCCTCGCTCGAGCGGCCCAGTTGTTTGAGTGCCAGTGACTGCAATACGGAAACCTGTATGACACGGTTGACCATATTGCATGCTTCCAGCCGAGATCGAATATCGACAAGATCGTCAAGAGACTTCTCGCGTTCAGCGGCAGTTCCAGCGAGGATCAATATACGGTGCCGGGTGATCTCCGGAGTCTCCACCCAAAAGAGCATTCCATGTGGGTCGGGCTCGATGCTGGCCGCGCGCGCCCAGCGCAACGAAGCCTTGGAGTGGCCCTGGAGCAGCTGCAAACGAGCCCGGCCGGATGCTATTACAGCGGAACTCTCCGCATCTCGAGATTCATCGATAATGGCGGCAGCTCTCTCCAGCGTGGCCAGCGCTTGCTGCGGGCTTCCCGTGAACTGCTCGGAGAGTACGATGCCTATGAAAGCATCAGCCGAAGCCCTTAATTCAAAACTGTAAGTGTGCTCTGCACCGAAGGAGAAATGCTCTTTCGCCTGGTCAAATTGGGCGGCGTAAAACGATGAAATTCCACAGGAGAGTTCGGCCCAGAACCTGGCGTATGGCAAGTTAGCGCGAACAGCGACCGCGCCAAGTTGGCAAGCGCTTTCATAAGCCAGTTCCAGATCGCTATTCAGGAGATGTAAGAAGGATTGTGCTGCGAGTATGCGGCTGACGAACAGTTCGGAGTCTTTGCCAGCACTTTTGATGTCCGATCTTAAAAGTCGGAGCGCGAGCCGTGCGTCGCCATTCATGCGCTGAGCAAGCGCGCGGTAAACGCGCACTTCGCCGGCGACCATCCGCGAACGAGTCGGCCAGGCAGCGAGCGCTGCCTCACAGCAACGTTGGGACTCGACGCCATTGCCTTTCCAATAGGCGAGTACGGCCGCAAAAAAGTTTTTCTCTGCAACCAATAGCGGCTCTTCAACCTGGTTGGCCAACGAATCAAGTTTGTCGACGATGAGCGAGAGTGCGTCGAGCTGCAGGCGAAAGTACGCAAGCCAGCCGTGGCTCATGAGAATAGCCGGCCGTTTCTGTTTGACGCCAGCACCGAGCATGTCGAGCCAGTCCCGCAGCTCCCACCAGCGATCCGTGTCTAG
>CAJQPV010000164.1 GCA_905480305.1 uncultured Gammaproteobacteria bacterium
ACGCGATTCATCCAGTCCATGTTGCATGAACAGTTTGTGTCCGGCCTGTACCATGATCGGCGGACCACTCATGTAAACGTCATGGTCGCAGAGATCCGGGTATTCACTGATAACGGTATCGCTGACGTAGCCGGTCGCGCCTGTCCACTGGTCTTCCGCTATGGGTTCTGACAGGACCGGTGTGTAGCTGAAATTCGGGTGATCCTGCAGCCAGCGTGCCGGCAGCTCATCCAGGTACAGGTCACGTTTCGCACGTACTCCCCAGAACAGGTGCAGGGGTTTTTCCACGCCGGTATGAAAGGCCTGTTCCAGAATCCCCTTGATAGGGGCAAAGCCTGTGCCGCCGCCGATAAGAATGGCGGGACGCTCGGAATCCTCACGCAGGAAGAAGGTACCCAGCGGACCGGTAAAGCGCAGCATGGCTTTTTCCTGCATCTGGTTGAACACCTGCGCACTGAAATAACCGCCGCTGACATTGCGTATGTGCAGCTCGATGAAGCTGTCATCATGCGGTGCATTGGCAATTGAGAACGACCGCGGTGCATGGTCTTTCAGCAACACATCAATGTACTGTCCTGCCAGAAACTGCAGGCGTTCGGTGTCGGGCAGTTTCAGGTAAATCCGGATGACATCGTGTGCCAGATGCTCAAGTTTGTTGACCCGACACGGCAGTGTCCGGACCTCGATATCTTTGGCGGCATCCACTTCACGTATCTTGATGAGCAGGTCACTGACGGGGCGTGCCTGACAGAACAGTGCTTGCTGTTGCGCGGCATCTGTAGTCTTCAGCGCATCCGGCGGGCCCTCGGGATAGGCTACCGATCCGGATAGCAGTTTGCCCATGCAGGAACCGCAGACACCATTGCGACAGCCGTATGGCAGTATAATGCCCTGGCGCAGCGCGGCCTCGAGTACCGACTCGGTGTCTTCCACGGCAAAGCTGTGACCGCTGTTTTGGATGGTGACCTGGTACGCCATGAGAATGAGTCTGATTAACAAAAAGGGCAGGCATTGTCGCTGATTTACCATGCAAGATAAACCACTTAAAACTGTGCTAATCGTCGGCTGCGGCTATATTGGCGGGCGTGTGGCGGCATTACTGGCTGCCGAAGGGCACGATGTGAGCGCTGTTGTCCGCAGCCGGCAAAGCGCGGAAAAGCTGGCTGAATCCGGTGCAATGGCTGTCTGTGCCGATCTCGACCGGCTACCGACCGATGTCGACTGGGGTTGCCAGGCAGCTGATATTTACTACTTTGCGCCACCACCAATCGAGGGTCAGCAGGATCTGCGCATGCGCGCGTTTCTGGCCAGTTTGCCAGCCAGCTTGTCGGTACGCCGATTTGTCTACATCAGTACCAGTGCGGTTTACGGTGATTGTCACGGTGCCTGGATTACCGAGACACAGCCGCTCCAGCCGACCACGCCGCGTGGCTGGCGGCGGCTCGATGCAGAGCAACAGTTACAGGCATGGTGCGAAAAACAGGCAGCGCAGTGGATGATACTGCGTGTGCCGGGTATCTACGGGCCGGGTAAACTGCCGCTGGAACGCCTGCGTAAAGGTACCCCGGTTTTGCGCGAAACCGACGCACCGTATACCAACCGGATTCACGCAGACGATCTTGCCGCTATTTGTATTGCCGCGATGCAAAGTTCAAGCTGCAACCAGGTGTACAACGTCAGTGACGGACATCCCGGTAACATGACCGATTATTTTTTCAGGGTTGCCGATGCCGCCGGTCTGCCACGACCACCAGAAGTCAGTCGTGAAGAAGCGCAGACGGTTTTGTCAGCAGGCATGTTGTCATTTCTGAATGACTCGCGCCGGATGGATAACAGCAAACTGCTGCAGCAGCTGGGGATTGAGTTGCGTTACCCGGGGCTGGATGCCGGGCTGCAACACTGTTTTGGAAACTGACAGCAGCGCCTGAGAGAAAATAAAGTAAGATCCTGAAAAATGTAATAAATTATTCGAACTCCGCGATAACTGGCGTGTGATCGGAGGGTCTCTCCAGCCGTCTGGGTTCCTTGTCAATGGTGCAGGCGCGGCAGTTTTCTGCCAGAGCCTTGTTGGCCAGTATCAGGTCAATACGCAGGCCGCGGTTTCTGCGAAAACCGGCGGCGCGGTAGTCCCACCAGCTGTAACTTTCCTCTTCCTGCTCAAACAGGCGGAAGGTGTCGGTCAGTCCCAGGTCCAGTATTTTCTGCAAGGCTTCGCGTTCCGGGGTACTGCAGAGGATGCGTTCGTGCCAGGCTTCCGGGTCATATACATCACGGTCATCCGGTGCGATGTTGAAATCACCGACGACCACAAAGCGTGCATGCTGCTGTAGCTGTTCAGCCATATGGTCGGTAACTTTCTCCAGCCAGTGCAGTTTATGGGCGTATTTTTCGCTGCCGACTTCCTGACCGTTGACGACATATAGATCCAGTACGCGTACGCCGCCGATAGTGGCCCCCAGTATGCGACGCTGCGGATCATCCAGCCCCGCAACGTCGGTGATAATCTCGCTGGCCGGCTGTTTGCTGATAATGGCCACGCCGTTGTAGGTTTTTTGCCCGGAAAACACCACGTGGTAGCCGGCCGCCTCGAGCTCATCGGCCGGAAAGTTTTCATCCGTGGTCTTGGTTTCCTGCAGGCAGAGGATGTCGACCTCTGCTGCAGCCAGCCAGTCGAGTACGTGCGGCAGCCGGACCTTGAGGGAGTTGACGTTCCAGGTGGCGATTTTCATGTTTTAGGCAACCGATATTAAATTATGAGCGTAGGAGCGGGCCGTGTCCGCGATCGGTTTATCACCATGAATCGCAGACACGGTCGGCTCCTGCAACAGTAGATACATCAAGCTATGCGGCCAGGCCGGAGTGCCTGAGCAGCGCATCAATGCTTGGTTCACGGCCGCGGAATTCGACAAACAATTCCATCGGTTCGCGCGAGCCGCCCTGCTCCAGGATGCTGCTGAGAAATTTTTCACCGGTCTCGCGGTTAAAGATGCCGGTCTCTTCAAAGGCCGAGAAGGCGTCGGCCGAGAGCACTTCAGCCCACTTGTAACTGTAGTAGCCG
>CAJQPV010000165.1 GCA_905480305.1 uncultured Gammaproteobacteria bacterium
GATCTGCAACCCGGTGCCGACGAAGTTCTCGTTGATGTGGCCGCCATTGGTGTGAATTTCGCCGACTGTGTTACCCGCATGGGACTTTACGCATCCGCCAAAAAGTATGCAGGTTATCCGATCACCCCGGGCTTTGAAATCAGCGGCACCATCCGTTCTGCCGGCCCTGGTGTAACGGCATTCAAGCCGGGGGAAAAGGTGCTGGCTGTCACCCGTTTCGGCGGCTATGCGACGCAACTGCTGGTGAAACAGTCACAGGTGTTTCCACTGCCCGAACAGCTCTCATTCGAATCCGCCGCCAGCCTGCCAGCCGTTTCGCTGACCGCATGGTTTGCCCTGTTTCAGCTGGCGCATGCGCAGCAGGACAACACCTTGCTGGTACATTCGGCTGCCGGCGGCGTCGGCAGCATGCTGGTGCAACTTGGCAAGCTGGCTGGTTGCAGGGTCATTGGCGTAGTCGGTGCCGCCCATAAACGCGCCGCCGTTATGGCACTCGGTGCCGATGCCGTCATCGACAAATCCAGCCAGGACCTGTGGGCCGAAGCAGAGCGGCAGGCACCCGATGGCTATGACATCATTCTTGACGCCAACGGTGCAGCAACCCTGAAACAGAGCTATCAACACCTCGCCGCCGTCGGCAAGCTGGTGGTCTATGGTTTTCACAGCATGTTGCAAACCCGCAAAGGCGTGCCCGGCAAACTGCGGATGGCACTGGACTACCTGCGCACACCCCGCTTCAGTCCCTTCGACCTGACCACACAAAACCGCAGCGTGCTGGGTTTCAATCTGAGCTTTCTGTTTGATAAAGACACGATCTTGCAGCAAGGCATGCAACAGATACTGCACTGGCTGGAATCAGGAGAGCTGCAGGTACCCGCCGTTACCAGTTACCCGCTTGAGGCCGTTGCCGAGGCACACCGTGCACTGGAATCCGGTCAGACCATCGGTAAACTGGTATTGCGCTGCAACTCCTGACAAGCGCGGGGAGTCAGTTACCCGCAGCGGGCGCTGCAGCAACATCAGCCCGGGAAATCAAACCACCCTGCTGATTCCCCCAGGCATTGCGCACACAGGAAAGAATCGCTGCCAGCCCGGCATCCTGCAACGCGCTGCGCAACGCCGGCATACTGCCACGACCCAGCAGTACCGTCCTTGCAAGCTCCCCGGCAGGCCCCTTTGCCACCGCGCTGTTTCTCAGTGCCGGCGCGCCCAGAGTCAGCTGCCCTTCACCGCTGGACAAATGACAACCGGCGCAACCCTTGCGGTACAGGCGTTCACCTTCAAGTAACTGCTGCAGTTCCACCTGACTCCACTGCTTCTCCGGGGTATTCCATAGCTGCGCCGCAATGGCAAGATCAACAGCTTGCGGAGGCGCACCGGGATCCCGGTCACAACCAGACAAGCATGTAACACGACAGGCAGCCATAGTTTTTTAACCGTGTTATTCGCATCAACGAAGCTAATCAGCAAAATCCAGCCGTTCCTGCACCGCTTCAATACCGCGCTGGGCACAGGCAGCATCCTTGTCTCCCCCGGGGGCGCCACTGACACCTACCGCACCAATAACCGAGCCCGCCACCCGTATTGGCAGACCGCCATCCAGCACCAGCAAGTCATCCAGCAGGTTAAGTTCATCAGCAATATCCGCACGGTTCACACGTAGCTCACCGGAGCCGGTACCGGACAAAATCACCGCATTTGCCTTGCCCTGTGCCAGCTGCGTCATGTACTGGTTTGCGAACACATCACGCATCATGACCTGCATCCTGCCACTGCGATCCACCACCACAACTGACACCTGGTAACCATCCTTGCGACAGGCATCCACCGCAGCCGAGGCAATATCACGCGCCAGTTCCAGTGTCATCAGTTTCACCGTGACAACATCATTGGCCAGTGCCGGCTGCAAAAAACACTGGCCCAGCAACAGCAAAACAACCACAAACATTCTTTTCATATGTTGCACTCCCGGATTTCGTACTGCTCTGGTGACCGGCCTTGTCGATACGTTTAAGCACGGCGGCAGCGGCGTAATCAGCAAACACGCCAGCTTTAAAATCCTGATCATCACTTGTTCTCCCGCAACAATCTGTGCAAACTGAAATTGATCAACAACGACAGGTCCATGGTATGCGAATCACAAGGCAATATCTAATCACGCTGACGGTACTCTGCAGCCTGCTGATAGCGGTTCGTGCGGATGCGATTGAACAGCCCTACCCCGGCCCGTTTGTTGAAAATGACGACCTGCTGATGGTTCTCATGCCACACACCCCGGAACAGATCACCGCGTTTTATGAAGCCCGCGGCTTTCCGAAGGCGGCACTGGATCGGCTGCGGAAGGTATGCTTCGTAACGGTACATATTGAAAACAAGAGTCAGCGAGTCATCTGGCTGGAGACAGCGAACTGGGACCTCGCAGTCGATGGCGAACGCATCCAGCGCGTCAACAAGCAGCAATGGAGCAGCTGGTGGGACGACATCAAGTTACCGAGCGCCAATCGTTCGACCTTTCGCTGGACCCAGTTACCCGCCGTGCGTGATCTGCAACCGGACGAACCGGTTGGCGGCAATATTATTCTTGGCGGTGAGCTAAAACAGTTTGATCTGCAGGCGCGTTTTCTCACCGGACAGGACAAGCGTGGCGGCATGCTGGACATTCAGTTCCGCGACATCAAGTGTCCCAAAGGGGAAGCCAATCCGTGAAAACCGCGTTCTCGACTTACCTGCCCGCCTGCCTGTTACTGCTGTTAAGCCTGCCAGCCTGCGCGGAATCATTACCCCCTGGCATGATGCGCATCGACAACTTGCCCGCGCCGGCACTGCAACTGGACAACCTCGATGGTGAAGCCTATGACCTCGCGAAAACACACGGGCACTGGCGCTTCGTGCATTTCTGGGCCAGCTGGTGCGGCCCCTGCCGCAGGGAGATGCCTGGCATTGAGCGCATGATCAGCGCACTCGGTGACAGCGAACTGGAGATCGTGCTGATAAACACAGCTGAAACCGAGGATGAAGTGTTCATATTCCTCGGCAT
>CAJQPV010000166.1 GCA_905480305.1 uncultured Gammaproteobacteria bacterium
TCGCGCATGGTCTTGATGACCTTGTCGAGCGATACAAAGTGGGTTCCATCCCCGCGCAAGGCCATGCGCGAGGCATTGATGGCCTTCACGGCTCCCATGGCGTTGCGTTCAATACAGGGCACCTGCACCAGCCCACCGACCGGGTCACAGGTGAGACCGAGATTATGCTCCATGGCGATCTCTGCCGCATTCTCGACCTGCCCGGGTGTCCCGCCATTCACTTCAGTCAGTGCCCCGGCAGCCATCGAACAGGCCGAACCCACTTCACCCTGGCAACCGACTTCTGCACCTGAAATAGAGGCATTTTCCTTGTACAAGATGCCGATTGCACCGGCAGTCAGCAAAAAACGTACGATACCCGCCTCATTGTGGCCAGGACAGAAATTCCAGTAGTAGTGCATTACCGCAGGGATAATACCGGCGGCACCGTTGGTCGGTGCAGTCACTACCCGGCCACCGGCGGCATTCTCTTCATTGACGGCCAGTGCATACAGGTTAACCCAGTCCATCGTTCCCAGTGGCACCTTGTGCAATTCCTGCTCAGCAGTAAGTTGCCGATGCAGCAGTGCCGCACGGCGCTTGACCTGCAAACCGCCCGGCAATACGCCCTCTGTACGACAACCGCGAGTAACACATGCCTGCATAACGGCCCATATTTCCAGCAACTTTTTTTCTATTTCCACGTCACTGTGCCAGACGCGTTCGTTTTGCAGCATTATCTGGCTAACTGAAAGTCCCTGCCCTTCACAATGCGCCAGCAGACCCGCACCGGTAGTGAAATGAAACGGCAAATGCGTATTGTCTTCAACAATACGATCAGCACCGGCGGCTTCTTCGTTGACCACGAAACCACCACCGACCGAGTAATAGCTACGTTCACGCACTACCGTACCGGACGCATCAAGCGCAAAGAACGTCATACCGTTCGAATGGTACGGCAACACCTTTCTCTTGTGGAACACCAGGTCCCGCTGCATATCAAAAGGCAGCCGCCGGTCACCCGACAGTTGCAATTCGCCTTGTGTGCTTACCTGCTCAAGACAGGCAGGTATCGCATCGGTGTCCACTGTCTCGGGATGTTCGCCCTGCAGCCCCAGGATCAGCGCCTTGTCGGTACCATGCCCCTTGCCGGTTGCACCCAGAGAACCAAACAACTCGACGCGCACGCGCGCCAGCCCACTCATCAGGCCGTCTTCCGACAGCCCGTCAACAAACATACTGGCCGCACGCATGGGCCCGACGGTATGCGAGCTTGATGGGCCAATACCGATTCTGAAAAGATCAAAGACACTAATAGCCAAGGCAACACCTGTCCGTCTGGAATGTGGGCTACAATAACCCCGAAAAGTGAATAATAGTCTATCTACCCGATATTGTTACCGGTCCTGAATACAGATTATGAAACGATTGCGCCGCTGGCTGCTGCGGATAGTGGTAATTTTCCTGCTGGCAAGCCTTGCCCCGGTACTGCTGTTTCGCTGGGTTCCACCTCCCCTTTCTGCGGTCATGGCAAGCCGCACCCTGACAGAAGGGGAACGTCAGGATTATCAATGGGTAGCGATGACACGCATGTCAGCGGATATCCCGCTGGCAGTGGTCGCCTCGGAAGACCAGAAATTCCCGGCACATATCGGCTTTGACCTTGATGCCATCAAGGATGCCGTTACAGAACATGCACAAGGAGGTCGCCTGCGCGGCGCCAGCACACTCACCCAGCAGGTCGCCAGGAACCTGTTTCTGTGGCAGGGCCGCAGCTTTCTGCGCAAGGGTCTGGAAGCCTGGTTTACCGTGCTGCTGGAGCTGTGCTGGTCAAAGCAGCGTATCCTGGAGGTCTATCTGAATATTGCCGAAACCGGCAAGCGCACCTTCGGAATGCAGGCTGCGTCCCTGAAATATTTCTCCCGGCCCGCCTCTGCCGTCAGTCGCGAACAGGCGGCACTGCTTGCCGCCATACTCCCCAGTCCGGTACGCTTTCAGGCCGCCAGCCCCTCAGCGTATGTCATCAAGCGCCGCAATGAGATACTCCTGCAGATGCAGCAGCTGGGTGGTACCGCCTATTTGAAAGGCATTCTCCCGGTTACTTCCCTGCAGTAACCGGCAGCCCGTACGGTACAGGACAACAACGGCCTGACTGTTCTACAATCCACGCACAAAAGTATTTCACGGCAACAGATCAAGGAGAGACACATGGGCGGTTTTTCAACATTTGCACTCGTCATACTGGCTTTGGCAGTGGTCACTGTCATCATGGGTGTGAAAATTGTATCGCAGGGACACGAATGGACGGTTGAGCGCTTTGGTCGTTACCGCAAGACGCTACCACCGGGCCTGAATTTAATTATCCCCTACATTGACCGGATCGGGCACAAGCTCAACATGATGGAAACCGTGTTCGACATCCAGAGCCAGGAAGTCATTACCCGCGATAACGCCATGGTGCGGGCCGACGGCGTGGTGTTCTACCAGATACTGGATGCCGCCAGGGCCGCCTACGAGGTCAACGACCTGGACCGCGCTATTAACAATCTCACCATGACCAACATTCGAACTGTCATGGGCAGCATGGACCTCGATGAGCTGCTGTCACAGCGTGACAAGATCAATGCCCAGTTACTGATTGTGGTGGATGCAGCGACCAGCCCGTGGGGTGTCAAGGTTACCCGCATCGAGATCAAGGATATTCAGCCCCCACAGGATCTGATCGATTCCATGGCACGCCAGATGAAAGCGGAACGTGAAAAACGCGCCGTAATTCTGGATGCCGAGGGTCTGCGGCAGTCAGAAATCCTCAAGGCTGAAGGTGAAAAACAGGCAGTAGTGCTGGAAGCAGAAGGTCGTAAGGAAGCCGCCTTCCGCGATGCCGAGGCGCGCGAACGCGAGGCGGAGGCAGAGGCCAAGGCAACAACGATGGTGTCCGAAGCAATCTCCAGGGGTGATATTCAGGCAATCAATTACTTCGTTGCACAGAAATATGTCGATGCGTTGCAACACATCGGCTCGGCACCCAATCAGAAACTGGTGCTGATGCCGCTGGAGGCCAGTAGTGTGATTGGCTCGATTGCCGGCATCGCTGAACTCGCCAAAGAGGCACTGGGCAAGCGGGAGCAGGCATAATGGGGGCCTTCTTTGCCAACATTGATTACTGGCACTGGTGGATACTGGCCGGCATTCTGCTGATTATCGAGGTCGCCGCACCGAGCTTTTTCTTTCTATGGTTGTCCATTGCGGCCGGTATCACCGGCCTGATACTGCTGGCGGCACCCGAGCTTGGCTGGCAATACCAGATCCTGTTCTTTTCCGGCCTTTCCGTCATCAGCCTGACCGCCTTCAAGCGCTATCAACGTGCCAACCCGGCCACCACCGACCAGCCGACGTTAAACAGGCGCGGCGCACAATATATTGGTCGCATCTTTACGCTCACAGAACCGATTATCAATAACAGCGGTGTCATCCATGTTGACGACTCTACCTGGCGTATCAAGGGAAATGACCTGCCGGCCGGGACAACCGTCAAGGTCGTGGGTACAGACAGCGTGATCCTCAAGGTCGAGCCCGTGCAGGACTAGGGTTCGTGCCCATATAAAATCATTTCAGGAATGCGGACTTTATAACAGGGCAGGTTTGGCAGACTAGCGGACCTGCATCACATATTTTCCATAGAACGCAATAGCTCAGCCCGAAAACTTCTGCTTTCAGCCTATAAACCTGACCATTTCTGCCGATAGCTCTACTGAAGGCCGGCAAGCGCCACCCCTTCATTGACTCCCCTTGAGAGCAGGCAACCAGATGAAGGCAACACCATCACAGGAAAAGAAATTCTCCGGCCAGGAGATTCTGCGCGACCTTATCCCGCTAAACTCCCTGACCGAAACCCGCTTCAAGGAAATAACCGGCACCCTCACCATTGAGGACGTCAGCGCCGGCAGTTACCTGTTCGGCGAAGGTGATCGCGACAATCGCTCCATTTACCTGCTCGACGGCGTGATTAATTTTATTGATTCAAGCGGCAAGGTAACCGGTGTTGTTGCCGCAGGAACCGACCCGGCACGCTACCCGCTGGCCAACCAGCAACCACGACTTATCACCGGGCGCGCAGCAACCAAGTCCGTGATCGCCTATGTCGACTCAACCTTGCTGGATGTCATGTTGACACTGGACCAGTCTGATGAGGACAAGACTGTACTTGCCAGCCCGGCGGCCGGTGAAGACTGGATGACCCGCATGCTGCAGTCCGAAGCGCTCATCAAACTGACACCAACCGACATTCAAAAACTGCTGCAGAAGCTGGAGTCGGTCAACGTCAAGGCTGGCGATATCATCATCCGCCAGGGTGATGAGGGCGATTACTTCTACATTATCCGTCAGGGCAAGTGTTCAGTGACGCGTCTTGCGTCGGGAGAAGGCTGGGACGTGCCATTGGCAGAACTGGGTGATGGTGACTGCTTCGGTGAAGAGGCACTGGTATCGGATGCAAAACGCAACGCGACCATCGCCATGATAAGCGATGGCACCCTGATGCGCCTGTCCAAACAGGACTTCATTAAGCTGCTAAAGAAGAATCTTGTTCGTTACATGAATTACGACCTGGCACATGAATCAATCAGGGAAGGCAGCACCTGGCTGGATGTCAGGCTGGCAGATGAATACGCCGGCTTTTCCTTTGAAAACAGCATCAATGTACCCCTTTCCATGATCCGCGAACGTGCCACAAGTCTTGATCCGGAGAAGAAATACATCATTTGCTGTGACACCGGCCGGCGTAGTGCCTCGGCCGCATTCCTGCTGAGCCAACGGGGCCTCGATGTTTGCGTGCTTGAAAGTGGCATGAATAAAAGCGTGCCGACCGAAATGCTTGGCGCAAGCACTGAGAAAAAGGAACAACCGGACTCGCTAAAAATAGTCGACATCGACACGGAAAGCCCGACCAGCAAGTCCCCAGATCGCCCTCTTTCCATACCTTGTAATGACACAGTGAGGGAACTCGACAAACTGGCAAGACTGCAGCAAGAACGGGACACTGCCAGAAAAGAAACCCGGTCTGCAAAAAACCAGCTTGTCGAGCTGCGGCAGGAAATAGCAGACCTGCGGACATACATGACCAGCTATATAGCCAAGGCCATACAGCTGGAATCCGTCGTCGAGCAGCAGAAAAAAGCCCGCGAGGCACTCACCGAGCGCATTGACAGGCTCTGCGACCAGGTGACCTCACCGGCAAAGCGGAAGTAGCAACATCCTCCCCGCCCCGGCAGGCGGGCAGTTTTTTGCCCACCTGCACAGAAGCTGCATCCAGCTGAAGACTAAATGCCGCGGTCGGTTATAATGGTCGG
>CAJQPV010000167.1 GCA_905480305.1 uncultured Gammaproteobacteria bacterium
CAGCAGCACGTTGTTCGCCAGCAGCAGGGTCTCACGGCAGAACAGGTCGAATTTGCCACCGCTGGTGACATCGGGTGCGCGCCACGCGTACAGCATTAATGAGCCGCCGATGACCATACACAGGAACACCAGGATGAACAGGCCGCGCGCCGGGTCGGAAGCGAATGAGTGCACCGAGGTCAGTACGCCGGAACGTACCAGGAAGGTGCCGAGCAGGCTCAGCGAAAATGCCAGCAGTGCCAGCAGCACCGTCCAGCGTTTGAAAGCGCCACGCTTTTCGGTGACTGCCAGTGAGTGGATTAACGCCGTGGCAACCAGCCATGGCATGAAGGAGGCATTCTCGACCGGATCCCAGAACCACCAGCCGCCCCAGCCCAGCTCGTAGTAGGCCCACCAGCTGCCCAGTGTGATACCGATGGTCAGGAATACCCAGGCGATGAGGGTCCAGGGTCGTGACCAGCGTGCCCATGCCGCATCCAGCTTGCCGCCGATCAGTGCGGCAATAGCAAAACTGAAGGCCACGGAGAGACCGACATAACCCATGTAGAGCATGGGTGGATGTATCGCCAGGCCAAAGTCCTGCAGCAGCGGGTTCAGGTCGCCGCCTTCCAGTGGCGCCGGGAAGATGCGGTCAAACGGGTTAGAAGTAAACAGCATGAATGAGATGAAACCGATGCTGATCATGCCCATCACCGAGAGGACCCGCGCGAGGACCTCGGCCGGCAGTTTGCGGCTGAACAGGGAAACGGCCACCGTCCAGGTGCCGAGAATCAGCGCCCATAACAGCAGTGATCCCTCGTGGGCCCCCCACACGGCGGAGATCTTGTAGATGATCGGTAGCTGGGAGTTGCCATTCTGTGCGACGTACAGGACGGAAAAGTCGTTGCTCAGAAACGCATTGACCAGGCACGCAAAGGAAATCAGCAAAAAAGTGAACTGCCCGAGCGCTGCCGGTCGTGCCAGCGCAACCCAGCCGGGTGTATTGTTGAGACTGCCGATCATGGGCACGGTCGCCAGTACCACCGCGAGGCACAACGACAGGATCAGGGCAAAGTTTCCAAGCTCGGGGATCATGTCAGTTTACCTTTTTAGCGTTATCGCTGGTTGCGGCATCATGTGTTGCCTTGAGGGCATCAGCTACTTCCGGTGGCATGTAGTTCTCGTCATGTTTCGCAAGCACTTCTGCAGCAACAAACAAACGGTCTTCCTGCAGCTGGCCGTGGGCGACGATACCCTGACCTTCGCGAAACAGGTCAGGCAGGATGCCGGTGTACTGCACGGTTATCGTCTTGTTATTGTCAGTAACATCGAATTGTACGGTGAGGCCGTCACTCTGTCTTTGTACGCTGCCTTCGGTCACCAGTCCGCCTACCCGGATCATGCGACCGGCGGGTGCCTCGCCCGCCGACACTTCACTCGGTGTGTAGAAGAACATCAGGTTCTCGTTGAATGCCTGCAGCGCAAAACCGGCGGCAATGGCAACACCGGCCAGCATCAGTCCGATCAGCATTATGCGTTTTTTGCGTTTTGGTGTCATGCGTTCCTCCGTGCCCGGCGCCGGGCAGTAGCGGCAATTCCGTGCAGCAGTTTTTTGCGCTGGCGCAGGGGCGCAATGATATTTACCAGCAGCACCAGCAATGCGATGCCATAGGAGCTCCACACATAGACGGCATAGCCACCCATGTTAAAAAATTCTTCCAGGTTCATGTCTTCTCCGCCAGTTCCTTTACCCAGCCACTGTTGCGTTCTCGATCCAGTACTTCGCAGCGGGCGCGCATCAGGACAACGAAAGCGTAGTACAGCTTGAAGGCAACCGCCATCAGCAACAGCGGTATCAGCATACTGAGGTGAATGGAGGGCTTGTCAAACTTGGTCACCGTCGGTCCCTGGTGCAGGGTATTCCACCACTCGACCGAATAATGAATGATAGGAATATTGATGACGCCGACCAGCGCCAGGATGGCAACGGCCCGCGCCGCCATGCGCTTGTCATCAATGGCATTGTTTAGTGCGATCACACCCAGGTATAAAAACAGCAGGATCAGTTCCGATGTCAGGCGTGCATCCCAGACCCACCAGGTTCCCCACATCGGTTTGCCCCAGATGGAGCCGGTTACCAGTGCAAGAAAGGTAAAGGATGCGCCAATGGGTGCGCTGCTGATGGCAACCATCTCGGCAAGTTTGATACGCCAGATGAGGCCGATGGCGCCGGCACCGGCCATGACGACGTAGATAAACATCGACATCCACGCTGCCGGTACATGGATAAACATGATGCGGTAGCTGTCACCCTGCTGGTAATCCGGTGGTGCCTTGACCAGGCCGTAATACAGGCCCGCGAGTGTCAGCAGCAGGCAGGGCACGGCCAGCCAGGGGATCAGTATTCCGGCAAGGCGATAAAAGTGCTTCGGCGATGCCATGCGATGAAAGAAATTATTAAACATATCAGCTCAAGCTCACACGCAGGGCCGCAGCCGTTGCAAAGGGTGACAGACTTAGTGCCAGTAACAGCAGGGCCGCGATCAGTGACAGGTGGGCCGTGACCGGTAAACCGGTGGCCGCTGTATCGACGGCACTGGATGCAAAAATCAGTACAGGTACGTACAAGGGTAACACGAGCAGTGACAGGATCATCCCTCCTTTGCGTAAGCCAACTGTCAGCGCCACACCCACCGCACCGATCAGGCTTAACACCGGTGTGCCCAGCAACAGCGTAATAAACAGGATCTTGATGGCATCAACCGGCAGGCCCATCAGGATGCCGAGCAACGGCGAGATTAGCAGCAGTGGCAGGCCGGTAACCAGCCAGTGCGCCGTGATCTTGGCGAGTACCAGCACCGACAGCGGGTGCGAACTTAGCAAGTATTGTTCCAGGCTGCCGTCCTCGAAGTCAGAGCGGAACACGTTCTCGATGGACAGCAATGCCGCGAGCAGTGCCGCTACCCAGATGACGCCGGGTGCCACGGCCTGCAGCAATGCGGGGTTGGCACCAATGCCCAGCGGAAACAGGCTGGTCACCAGCACAAAAAACAGTATTGGATTGGCCATTTCTGCACGGTGCCTGACTGCCAGCATCAGGTCACGCCGGATCAGGATCACAAAGGCACGTGTCAGCGAATCGGAGTTCATGCGGACAGGTTGATGCGTTGTACCGTGGTGTTCTGAAGATTCACGGCATGATGGGAGGTGACGGCAAGCATGCCGCCGCTTGTGGTATGCGCATCCAGCAGTTCCTCGATGACGCTGATGCCGTGTACATCCAGCGAGGTAAACGGCTCGTCGAGTATCCACAGGCTTGTATCCGTGACCAGCAAACGCGCCAGCGCCAGCCGACGCTGCTGCCCGGCTGACAGGTTGCGTGTCAGTACATCCTCGTAGCCGGCAAGGTCAACCTTTGCAAGCGCGGCTTCCAGCGTGATGTCATTGGGCATGCCCAGTGCGCGTGCCATGGCCAGGTTTTCCAGCGGTGTCAGATCCAGCTTGATACCATCCCGGTGGCCGATATAGGCCATGTGCATATGGTAGTCAGGCCCGAGTTTGTCGATAGCGGTATCGCCCCAGGTTACCGTGCCGGCATCCGGCAGCCGGATGCCGCAGAGGATGCGCAGCAGCGAGGTCTTGCCGCTGCCGTTGCGTCCTTCAAGAATCAGTGCGCTGCCGGCTTCCAGTCGAAAGTCCAGGTTGCTGAACAGGGTGCGGTCATCGCGGATGCATTCCAGCGCATGGGCTGCAAGGGCGGCGGTGTCTTTACTCTGGGTCACGTGTTGTTGTCCAACCGTTGGGTGATTGTCTGCATCCCTGCATAGATGCCGAATCATACCTGTTTATTTCAGCAGTTCCAAAGACTTGCCGTCTATTCCGTGAAAAGCTGCTGCGCAGCTTGCAAAAAAAAGGGTGGAATAATCCACCCTTTGAAACGGAGCTGGAAGCGGGATTCCGGCCCCGGGAAAAATCTGTATGGCTAATTAATGTTCACGGTTGCAGTTGCGGATATACCGCCGTTGTTAGCGTCTGCCACGTAGCTGAAGCAGCCATTAGCTGCGGCCGGGTGCCGGGCACGACATCAGCAGCCTGCACCACGACGGTGAATGCCAGCATCAGGCAAACGAGTGCTAAACCTAACAGCAGATCCTTGAAAAATACTGACATGGTCATGTCACCAGTGCGATTTTGTGTATTGCCTTGTTTGGACTCGATAAAAAAAGCAAGAACAATGCCATGATGGGAAAAAGGAGGGCAATTACGTTTTTAATCAATATGATAAGAAAAATATTCGCAATCAGGGCTTATCTTGATCTATGTCAACAGCTGACGGAACTGTCATAAGTATTATCCGAACTAGTCACTTGGGTATGACAATAGTGACAAAAAAGCCAGTCGTATCTGCCAGTGGGGGCACAAGATATGCAGTCGCAGAAAAAAACGTCAGGAATCTCCGTACCGATCGAACTCCAGTCGCTGGTCGACACCCATGAACAGCCGTTCGTGGTAATCGACCGGGATTACCGGATAGTGGCCATCAACCGCGCCTACGAAAAGAATTTTGGTGTACCACGTGACCATGCGGTCGGGATGCCCTGTTACAAGGTCAGTCATGGCAGTGATGCACCCTGTCATGAATCCGGTGAAGA
>CAJQPV010000168.1 GCA_905480305.1 uncultured Gammaproteobacteria bacterium
CAAGGGCACTTCAGTTGAAATTATCAATACCTCGATCAACCAGACGTTTTCTCGAACCTTGATGACGTCTATTACCACCTTGCTGGTGCTGACATCCCTGTTCGTGTTTGGCGGTGAAGTGATTCACACTTTCTCGTTGGCACTGATACTGGGTGTTGTTGTAGGTACTTATTCCTCGATTTACGTAGCCAGCGCCGTGACACTGGCGCTGGGTGTTACCAAGGCAGATCTGATGCCGCCTCCGGTAGAAGAAAAACAGGGTGATGGCAGTAGCGTCTAGGCTGGTTGTTTGCAGTCCGGGAACGGCAAACCGTTCCCGGACTGATTGATCTGTTTTTCAGGATTTTCCGGCGCTTCCCGGAAACGGAATAACCGTGGCTTTTTCCCGCGGATTGTTCTCGGCTTCTTCTACGGCGATGATTTCCATCTTGCCGGTCTCGCTGCCACTGCATACTTCGTTAGTAAAACCGTTCATACCTTGCAGAACATCATGCATGATCATCTCAAGTGCAGCACCATTAATTCTTTTGCTGTTCAATTTGACTGTCGCTCCCGGTGGGTGAGAATCGGTATTTTCAGCGTGGCGCTGTGGCAGATTATGTTCTGTCATGCGCTGGATATTGCATCGGCGCCGGGCCGTCAAACTTGAACCGGAATGGTCGACATGCGAGTGCTTTAGGTTATTATTATTTGTATATATAACAGTTAGATAGATAAGACACTTCTATCCTGGTCGAGCATTTAGCGAAGTTCTTCAATCACAAAGGGACGAATGGTTTTCAGGATTTCTGCAAACAGTTTCGGATTGCCTGCCACAATGTTGCCACTTTCCAGGTGATCATGACCGCCGCTAAAGTCACTGCAGAGCCCGCCGGCTTCCTGTATCAGTAATACACCGGCTGCCATATCCCAGATGCTCAGGCCTATTTCCCAGAAGCCGTCGAGACGCCCGGCGGCAACATAGGCAAGATCCAGCGCGGCAGAACCGGCGCGGCGGATGCCGGCAGTTTGCGGGAACAGTGCCCGGAACATCTCAAGATACACTTCCAGGTGTTGCTGTGATTTGAACGGAAAACCGGTACCCAGCAACGAACCATCAAGTGTTTTGCGATTGGTGACGCGAAGCCGCTGATCATTCAGCGTGGCGCCGGCACCGCGGCTGGCAGAGAATATTTCCTGGCGTAGTGGATCATAGACAACGCCGAGCTCCAGCCGTCCCTTGTGACGCATGGCAATAGACACGGCAAACTGCGGAAAACCATGCAGGAAATTGGTGGTACCATCCAGCGGGTCAATAATCCACTGGTATTCATCGCCTTCCTGGAAACCGCTTTCCTCGGCGAGGATACCGTGACTGGGAAAGGCCTTGCGCAGAATATAAATAATTTCCTGCTCGGCCTGCCGGTCAACTTCGGTGACAAAATCATTACGGTCTTTTGTATGGATGGCAAGCGTATCCAGTTTGCCGAGATTGCGGATGATGACGTTACCGGCGCTACGTGCTGCACGTATCGCAATATTAAGCGTGGGATTCATGGTTTTTCCTGTCTGAGAATCTTGATGCGGGGCATCATACCGTGTCCGTCACGGCAAGAATAATATATTACCGGCCGGTGCTATGTTCACACAGCTGTGCCAGCTGTTGTCCCAGTTGCACCGCTGTGCCGGCAAGCAGAGACTTGTCCCAGTTGATACGGTTCGGGCCAAACAGCAGGATTACCGTGGAACCCATGTTGAACCGGCCCATTTCGTCACCGCGTGCAAGATCGATAACAGGGCTGTCTTTCAGGTCGTGGCGGTTGCGCTTCAGGCGCATGCCCATGGACGGGTTGACCTGTCCGCCCCAGACAGTCTCCATGCAGGAGACGAAAATGGCGCCGACCATAATCAGGGCCATCGGACCGGCCGGCGTCTCAAACAGGCTTACCAGTCGCTCGTTGCGCGCAAACAGGTTCGGGATTACCCGGGTGGTGTGCGGTGCAACGCTGAACAGCCGGCCAGGCACGTAGATCGTCTCAAGCAGTTTTCCCTGGCAGGGCATGTGAATACGGTGATAGTCACGCGGTGAAAGGTAGAGCGTGGCAAAATTGCCATTATCGAAGCTGGCAGCCTGTTCACTGTCGCCACCGAGCAGGCTGTTGACGGAATAGCTGTGTCCCTTCGCCTGAACGAGTTGGCCGGCGGTGATGTCGCCGATCTGGCTGACGCGTCCGTCCACCGGGCTGGCGATTGCGTGGACATCCTGCGGGAATGAACGTGCTCCGGGTTTCAGTGCGCGGGTAAAGAAGCTGTTAAAATCGGCATAATCCCCGGCGTTGGCTGCCGTTGCCTCCGACATATCAACATCAAAATAGCGAATAAACTGTTTGATTAACGGGTTCTTCCAGTAGCTACTATGCCAGCGGGTGGCATGCCTGACCAGGTGAGACAGTAGCTGGTGTGGCAAAAACAGCAGCGGCCAGGATTTCAGCTTATCCAGCAGGCTGGCATTATTGGCTGACATGGTGTGTGCCTGTGACGAAAAATGGATACAGCAGGTGCCGGGTAAAGCAATCGGGCAGTATCTGCTTAATGGTGATGATGTGAATGATCTTCGCCTGTTTTGCGAATGACCGGTGCCGTGGCAGATAACTGCTTGCCATTATTCATGTGTATGATCAGGGTCACCGTTTCGCCTGCAGTAAGTGTGCGTAGCGGATCAAACAGCATCAGGTGGTGGCCTCCAGGCTCCAGCATGAGCTGTCCACCTGCAGGGACTTCCAGCTGCTTAACCGGTAGCATGCGTGCGACACCCGCTTCGATAACCGTGCGGTGTATCTCCGCATTTTTAAAATCAGGGCTGCTGATTGCTGTGACGGTCACGGTGTTATCATCTGTGTTAACAAGTGTCAGGTAAGCGGCCAGTACGCGGGATGTGGGGGGGGCTTCACGAACCCATGGCTCGCTGACCTGCAGTCCTGAATCCGCCCCGGCCAGTGATGTTGCGGCTAATAGTATGACGGTAATGAGTGCATGTTTAATCATTGATAGGCCTGCAGCATTTTTTTGAAGTCGCCAGCGATAGCATCGGCTGACAGTGGTGGCGAGAAGACCGCGTGGTAACGGCCATCGGGGTCAAACAGGAATACGCTGGCACTATGATCCACCAAATAGCCACTGGCGCCTTCTTCTGGCTGCGCGCGAATGTGCAGCACGCCGAGTTGTCGGGTGATTTGTTCAATACCCTCCGGAGTACCGGTAACGCCGATAAAGTCAGCGTTAAAATAGCTGACAAACTGTGCCAGTTGTTCGGGTGTGTCGCGCTCCGGATCAACACTGAGAAACACAAAGCGAATATCTTCATCAAGGTCGCCGAGTTTCCGTGCCACGCTGTTCAGAATAGACAGTGTCGTCGGGCATACGTCGGGGCAGTGGGTGTAACCAAAAAATATAAATGACCAGCGATCCTTGAGCACGCTGTTGTCAAAAACCGCGTTGTTATGGTCGATCAGTGAGAAGGAGGCGATTTCCCTGGCTTCCGGAAAGCGGGTGGCGTCCAGTTCATCCTGGACTGAGTTGTGCTCTAATACTGCCCGGGCTGCCCAGATGCCGGCTGCCATGGCCAGCGCGGCCACGATGATGGCGATCAGGATACGTTTGAACCCGGATTGTTTGTTATCGGTAGACATGGACAAGGATTATTCCACAACAGTCGTCTGCGATACACTGTTTTGGTGTATTAAAGAGGCGGGTAAAACCAATACGCCTCAAAAGGTTTGGGCATAGTGATGAGTGAACCAGAGAAAACGGCGCGAGCACTTATAGCATGGGGTGCTGAAAGTTTTGATGAGGCCGGGCTGGTCTGTGGGCATGGTACTGACAATTCCCTGGACGAGGCGGCAGCGCTGGTTTTACACAGTTTGTCGATTGACTACGACCAGCCGGACTCGGTGCTGGACATGCCGCTTGCCGAGCCTGATTTTGTGCGCGCACGGGAGTTGCTGGAGCTGCGTGTAAAAACCCGCCGCCCGGCTGCCTATCTGACGGGCGAAGCATGGTTTGCGGGGATGCCGTTTTTTGTTGATGAGCGGGTGCTGGTGCCGCGTTCACCCATTGCCGAGTTGATAGCAGCCCGCTTCTCACCCTGGATAGATCCGCATCGTATCGGCAATATCGTCGATATTGGTACCGGTAGTGGATGTATTGCCATTGCCTGTGCAACGGCTTTTCCGCAAGCAAGGGTTGATGCTACCGATGTCTCCAGCGAAGCGCTGGATGTCGCCCGTATTAATGCGGCACGACACGGTCTGGAAGCACGCGTTAATCTGATCGAATCTGACCTGTTTGCGGCATTGGCAGGTAAAACCTATGACATTATCGTTTCGAACCCGCCCTATGTGCCGCGCGAGGAAGTCGAGCAGCTAGCCGATGAGTTCCATCATGAGCCGGAATCCGGGCTGCTGGCCGGCGATGACGGTCTGGATATTGTGGTACGCATGCTCAGCAAGGCAGCCAACCACCTCGCTGCAGACGGGATACTGGTCGTGGAAGTAGGGTATACCCATGAGGCATTGCAGGCACAGTACCCGCAAGTGCCCTTTATTTGGCTTGATTTTGAAAACGGTGGAACCGGGGTGTTCTTGCTGGAAGCGGCGGTGCTGCAAAAACACCAGGCAATCTTTGATCACGTGGCTCAGCAACGCAGTGCCAGCTGAAAATTATTGATGAGGTGAAAGTAAAATGAATGGACATCCAAAAACGGCGGAAGAATATGTGCGGCTTGTTGACCAGGCACTGGATGAACTCGGTGATATTCTTGAAGCAGCCAGTTATGACTTTGATGATGTTGAGAGCAACGTGGGTTTTATCGAGGCATTGAAAAAAGAGCTGACAGAAATGCGGGAGAGGATGCGGGACGGCAGCTATCAGTTTGGCCGGAATGACTTGCCGCTGATGCGTATCGTGAAGAAACACACTGAAAAAGATCTGCCCTGTGTTCGGCTGTTTTACCTGATCAACCAGACCCATAGACAGGGTCTGGATACATCGGACAGCTGATTACAGCTTGTTAGCCTCTCGGGCGGTAGATCAGGCCGGGCCTGATTAACAACTCGTCCTTGTTGAGCTGTTCG
Organism: uncultured Gammaproteobacteria bacterium; assembly: GCA_905480305.1. Taxonomy (GTDB): domain Bacteria; phylum Pseudomonadota; class Gammaproteobacteria; order UBA9214; family UBA9214; genus UBA9214. The sequence goes on from CAJQPV010000168.1 coordinate 5,112, forward strand.
AGCGGGAATTCTCCGTCAACACTTTCGGCTATACGGTCAAAAACATAGGTGCCACTGGCTGATTCGATGGTCTGGAAGATTGGCTGCCCCATGTAGTTGCCGACATGTGAGCCCTGGTGTATGTCTGTTCGCGCCACGATATTCTCCTTGCTGACTGGTTCCGGATTGTGCTTGAGGGCTATCGGTTGCTGATATCATATCTTTAACCAACAAGGGGGCGACGCTACCAGTGAGAGTCGCTACAATAGCCGCATGTCAGGAAACAGCTTCGGAAAGTTATTCACGGTCACCGGTTTTGGCGAGAGTCATGGCGTGGCGCTGGGTTGTATTGTCGATGGCTGCCCGCCGGGTATGCCCTTGACAGAGGCTGACCTGCAGGTTGACCTTGATCGGCGCAAACCGGGGAAATCAAGGCATACCACGCAGCGACGGGAATCCGACGAAGTGCAGATTCTGTCGGGTGTTTTCGAGGGCAACACCACCGGTTCGCCGATTGGTCTGATTATCCACAATACGGACCAGAAATCGAAAGACTATTCGAAGATCAAGGACCGCTTTCGTCCCGGCCATGCAGATTACACCTACCAGCAGAAGTACGGCATCCGCGATTACCGGGGCGGCGGTCGGTCGTCTGCACGCGAAACCGCCATGCGTGTTGCCGCCGGCGCTATTGCCAAGAAATATCTGCGGCTGAAGTACGGCACCGAAGTGCGCGGTTACCTTGCGCAACTCGGTCCGCTTAGCCTGGATCTGAAAGACTGGTCGGCGGTAGACGAAAATCCGTTTTTTTCGCCAGACCCGGCGCGTGTTCCGGAGCTGGAGGCATACATGGACGCCTTGCGTAAAACCGGCGACTCTGTTGGAGAGCGCGTGAATGTCGTCGCAAGCGGCGTGCCGGTGGGGCTGGGAGAGCCGATATTCGATCGGCTGGATG
>CAJQPV010000169.1 GCA_905480305.1 uncultured Gammaproteobacteria bacterium
CGTCCGGGTAATCCTGTAATATAAAACCATGAAAGCAATGATCCTTGCGGCCGGTCGCGGCGAGCGAATGCGGCCACTGACCGACACTGTACCGAAACCGCTGCTGCGCATTGGCGGACAAACGCTGATCGAGCGCCAGGTACACGCGCTTGCCAGAGCGGGCATTACCGAACTGGTAATCAACCATGCCTGGCTGGGTGAACAGATTGAAAAGGCGCTGGGCGATGGTGATGCCTATGGCGTCAGCATTCAATATTCCGCTGAGACCGGCGGGTCACTGGAAACCGGGGGCGGCATTCTGAATGCACTGCCATTGCTGGGTGCTGAGCCCTTTATTGTTGTGAATGCAGATATCTGGACCGATTTTCCATTTGATTCGTTGCCCTCAAGTCCGGACGGCCTGGCTCACCTGGTGATGGTGGATAATCCGGAACAACACCCGAACGGCGATTTCTCCCTGTCCAACGGACGGCTCTCACAAAGCGGGCCGGCGATGCTGACTTTCAGTGGCATTGGTGTGTATCGGCCGGAACTGTTTGCAGACTGCAGTCCCGGTGCGTTTCCGCTTGGACCGGTGTTGAGAAAACGCATGGATGCGGGGCAGGTCAGTGGGGAACGTTTCACCGGCAGCTGGTTTGATATAGGCACTGCTGAACGTTTGGACGCTGTAAACCGTGTGATTATCAACCTGCAATGATGGCGCTGCCGGCCAGCAGTCGGCAACACCGGATCTGAGGGAGTAACAGGGTTATGGGTCAGGAAATCGAGGCGGCGAGATTTACACCGAATGACTTCGTTGAGTATGCAGAACGCCTGCATACCGAAACAGCTTTGCTGGGCGAATGGTTCGACGCCGATGTTTTTTCTCCACGTGATCACATGGGTGGCTATGAACTCGAGGCCTGGCTGATCGATAGTCAGGCGCGCCCGGCACCGTTGAACCAGGCCTTTCTGAAGCAGCTTGATAACCCGATGGTTGTGCCTGAACTGTCGTTCTTTAATGTCGAACTCAATGATCACCCGCAGCACCTGTCGGGGTCGGCGTTCAGCCGCTTTGAAGCGAGCCTCGGCGCGACCTGGCAACAATGCAGGGAGGCAGCGGCAACCCTGGATGCGCGTCTGTTAATGATTGGTATCCTGCCAACGCTGCAAGAATCAGAGCTGACCCAGGCCAATATGTCTGACCTGAAGCGTTACCGTGCGCTCAATGAGCAGATACTGCGGTTGCGTGAGGGGCGGCCGCTGCAGCTGGATATCAGCGGCCAGCAGCATCTGCGGGTAGCGCATAATAACGTCATGCTGGAAGCGGCGACCACCTCCTTTCAGTTGCATCTTAAAATACATCCGCGTCTCGCAAAACGTGCCATGAACGCGGCCATGATTGCCTCGGCGCCGATGGTGGCTGTAGCGGCGAACTCGCCCTGGCTGTTTGGCCATGATCTGTGGAGTGAGACGCGCATTCCCCTGTTTGAGCAGTCTGTCGAGGTGGGTGGTTTCGCCGGCGCCAGTCACGGACCGATGCGGCGGGTAACCTTTGGTTCCGGTTATGTGAGGAAATCTGTTTTCGAATGTTTTGTTGAGAACGAGCAGCACTATCCCTTGCTGTTGCCAAAGCCGTTTCATGACGGACTCGAACAGATGTCACATGTACGCTTGCACAATGGCACTATCTGGCGCTGGAACCGGCCACTGATTGGTTTTGATTATGACGGTATGCCGCACCTGCGTATTGAACACCGCACTATACCCGGTGGACCGACAATTCCGGATATGATTGCCAATGCTGCGCTGTTTTACGGGCTTATGCAGACTTTGATGACGGCAGATATTCCTCCGGAAGAACAGCTGGCCTTTTCAGTGGCGCGCGATAATTTTTATACCGCTGCACATCACGGGCTGGATGCGCAGGTCACCTGGCTGGATGGCAATCGTGGCAGTGTGCAGAAACTGTTACTGGAGCAGTTGCTGCCGATGGCGAGACTGGGTTTGCAGCAAATGGAGATAGATGTCGATGATATCAACCGCTACCTTGCGATTATTGAAGCCCGTTTGCTGACTGGCCAGACAGGTAGCGTCTGGCAGCGGGCCTATGTGGCACAGCATGGCGACAACATGGCGGCAATGACGCAGGCGTATCATGCGCATCAGGAAACAGGCGTGCCGGTGCACGAATGGGATTTGAAGTAACCGGAAATAAATAATGCTCAATGAAATAAATAAACTGCCTGATGGGCTGCTGGAATGCCCGCTGGAATCACTCGAGAGTTTGCTGGGCGGGCCGACCCTGATACATCTGCCGGGGCGCCGGCCTGAGCCGCTGTTTGTAACAGTGCTGGCGCATGGTAACGAAAGTACCGGTTTTTACGCGTTGCAGGCGTTGCTGAAGAAGTATCGTGATCAGGAACTGCCGCGTGCCTTGTCGGTTTTTATCGGTAATGTCGCTGCAGCCAGCCAGGGCCTGCGTTTTCTGGACGGGCAGTCGGATTACAACCGTGTCTGGCCGGGGACCGAACAGCCAGATGCGCCGGAAACCGTCATGATGCAACAGGTGGTCGACAGCATGCGCGCGCGCAAGGCCTTTGCCAGTATTGACGTTCACAATAATACCGGTATCAATCCACACTACGGCTGTATTAACCGTGTCGATAACCAGTTCCTGCATCTGGCCTCGCTGTTCAGCCGTACCGTGGTGTATTTTATTCGCCCCACGGGAGTGCAATCAATGGCGATGTCCGGTGTCTGTCCTGCGGTGACCATTGAGTGCGGCAAGCCTGACCATGAGTATGGTATGGCACATGCCCAGGATTACATGGATGCCTGCCTGCATCTGGCCGAGCTGCCACAACATCCGGTCGCCTCACATGATGTTGACCTGTTTCACACGGTTGCGGTTGTGAAGGTCCCCGAGGCAGTCAGTTTTGGTTTTGGCGATGATCCAGCTGACCTGCAACTGGTGGCTAATCTCGATCATCTGAATTTCAGGGAGCTGCCGGCAGGAACCGGGCTGGGTCAGGTGAGAGCAGGCGCAGATGTCTGGCTGGAGGTTACGGATGATAACAAGCAGTCGGCGTATGAGCGTTATTTCAATATTGAAGACGGCATGCTGGTAACGGCACGACCGTTAATGCCGTCGATGTTTACCCTTGATGAACGCATTATCCGTCAGGATTGCCTGGGCTACCTGATGGAAAGGCTGCTGCCGGAAAGCGGCTGACCTTTTACCGTGGTATTGCGTTCTCCCCACCTGTTGCTGGCACTGTCCGGCCACGGTTTCGGACATCTGGCGCAGGCTGCGCCGGTTGTGAACGCCCTGCGCAAGCAGTTGCCGCAACTGCTTCTCAGCGTTTGCGGCAGTCTGCCGCGTGCGGTGGTGGCTGCCAGGCTTGATGGTGAATTTGGTTACCAGCAGACAGCTCTGGACCCGGTATTGTGCATGCGCAGTGCCTGGGAAGTAGATGCGCTGGCATCAAGGCAGGTCTACCGGACGTTTCATCGTGACTGGCAACCCGGGTTGCAGTCCGATCTCGATTTGTTGCAGCAGTTACAGCCTGATCTGGTGCTGGCAGATATACCCTATCGCATACTCTCGGCTGCCGCAGCACAGAAAATCCCGACAGTGGCATTGTGTTCGCTGAACTGGGCGAGCATCTACGCGGCTTACTGCGACGACAGTTCTGAAGACAGGCAGATCATCGGGCAAATGAATGTTGCTTATCGTTCTGCAAGAATGTTTCTTGCGCCGACGCCATCGATTGGCATGCCGGAGCTGGATAACGTCACTGCTATCGGCCCCATCGCCCGCACCGGACTGCGGCAGCAGCAGTCCCTGTTGCAAAATTGTGCGGCTGGCATGGACCAGCGTCCTGTGCTGGTTGCGCTCGGCGGGATTGCCATGCAGTTGCCCGTCGACAACTGGCCTCGTATCGAAGGTGTCGTCTGGATTTTTGCGGAAGCGCTGCCGAGTGATCGTGCTGACATGGTTAATCTTGATGCGCTGGGGAGGCGCTTTATTGATGTGCTGGCTTCAAGTGACGCGGTGTTAACCAAGCCGGGTTATGGCACGTATGCAGAAGCTGTCTGTAACGGGGTGCCGGTGCTCACCATTGAGCGAAAGGACTGGCCGGAAACGGAATTTCTCAACAGCTGGGTAGTGCAGCATGGTCAGCTGGAAGTGATCACGGCAGAACAGTTTCACTCCGGACAGTTTGCCCGGCCGCTTGCCCGTTTGCTGGACAAGCCTGGCGGTAGCGCCCGGGAACCCGCCGGCATTGCACAGGCCGCTGCCCTGGTAGCTGATTTCTTTTGCTAGTTTTGTTGCAGCGCTGTTTTTGCCTGCTGGTCTGCATGGTAGGAGGAGCGCACCATCGGTCCGCTGGCGACGTGGGTGAAGCCCAGTGCATAGCCAAGCTCACCGAGTCGATCAAATTCATCCGGGTGCACATAGCGGTCCAGTGCCAGGTGATGCACGCTGGGTTGCAGGTATTGCCCGAGAGTCAGCATGTCGCAGTCATGTTCACGCAGGTCACGCATGACCTGTTCAACTTCTTCTATGGTTTCACCCACACCCAGCATCAGTCCCGACTTGGTCGGTACTTCCGGATGCAGTGCCTTGAAGCGTTTCAGCAGGTTCAGTGACCAGGCATAGTCCGAACCGGGGCGCACCTTCTTGTACAGGCCGGGGACCGTCTCCAGGTTATGGTTGAATACATCCGGTGGCGATTTGACCAGGATATCCAGCGCCCGATCCATGCGGCCACGAAAGTCCGGTACCAGCACCTCGATCTTGATGTCCGGGCTGTATTTTCGGATGGTCTCGATACATTGCGTGAAATGCCCGGCGCCGCCATCACGCAGGTCATCACGGTCGACAGAAGTAACGACTACATAGCTCAGTCCCATGGCGCTGATGGTGCGCCCGAGGTTTTCCGGTTCATTCATATCCAGCGGGTCGGGGCGTCCGTGTGCCACGTCGCAGAACGGGCAACGGCGTGTACAGATGTCCCCCATGATCATGAAGGTGGCGGTACCACCGGCAAAACATTCGCCGATATTCGGGCAAGAGGCTTCTTCGCACACGGTGTGCAGCTGATTGTCGCGCAATACTTCCTTGAGACGCGAAACGGCTGGATGTGACGGCGACTTGGCACGGATCCACGGCGGCTTGCGCTGTGGCCTGACAGTGGTTTCTATTTTAATAGGGATGCGCGCGGTCTTGGCTGCGCCACGTTGTTTGCGTTCAGTGGTGCTCATGCTGTTGTCTTGTCCAGTAATCGTTCAAAGTGTGTCTGGAACTGTTTGCGGATGGTTTCCATCGAGGCATCAATTCCCAGGTCTTTTAGTTGGGTCACTTCAAGGCCGCTGTATCCACAGGGATCAATCATTGAGAATGGAGACAGATCCATATCAACGTTGAGACTAAGCCCGTGAAAGGAACAACCCTTGCGTATACGCAAACCCAGTGCCGCCAGCTTGCGGTCTTTAACGTAAACTCCCGGTGCCTTGTCGCGACGCTGTGCATCGAGCGAGTAGTCAGTAAGTAAATCAATGACACTCTGCTCCAGGATTCTGACCAGTGATTGTACACCCAGCTGGCGCCGCTTGATGTCCAGCAGCGGATAGACGATCAGCTGGCCGGGGCCATGGTAGGTTACCTGACCGCCCCGGTCTACGTTGATGACCGGTATAACGCCGGTGTTATGCAGGTATTCCTGCTTGCCGTTGCGTCCGAGGGTGAATACCGGCGGGTGTTGTAGAAACCAGATTTCGTCCGGGGTATTGGCACTGCGCGCGTCCGTAAAAGCCTGCATATCATTCCAGGCGGATCGGTAGTCTGTCAGACCAAGCTGTCTGATGGTCAGGGCAGGTGGGGCAGGCATGCTGGAGCGGCGCAGTTCAGATGGCCATGATGACTGCCTCGCAGTCGACCAGGTCCTGGTAGATGGCATCCAGTTGTGCGCGGCTGGTGGCTTTGACCCTGACGGTAACAGATACGTAATTACCTGCCTTGCTCTCGCGTGTATAGACCGCCGCTTCAGTCAGGTCGGGGGCATGACGGCGGACAATCTCGACGACAATAATATCCAGTTCACAGTCTGTCTTTCCCATTGCCTTGACGGGAAACTCGCAGGGGAACTTCAGGGGGCTTTCATCTTCATCGCTCATGATGCAAGTGTAACAATCTCCTTGTCCGGACTCACGCTTCGCATGGTCTGGATGTGTGTCAGGGTTATCAACCGCCGGTTTGTGCCGGATACCCGTTTAATAATGCGGCATGCCGGGCGTTTTACCCAGCGATGAACGCGGCTTGCTCGGGCGTGGATTACCCGGACGATTGCCATGACCCGGACGGTTGCCATGACCGGGACGATTGCCATGCCCCGGACGGTATCCATGACCGGGGTGACGCCGGTATCGCGGGTAGTACGGATAGGCAGGGTAGTAGCTGCGGTTGTCGTCAGAATAAGCATTCTGTAACGCGGCCTGTGCTTCGGCGCGGGCCTTGCTGGCCTGGGCATCCGCCTGTCTTTTCTCGGCGGCAAGTTTCTCGTTCTCCAGCCGGCGAGTTTGCATGCGCTCGGCCTGGTTGATCACAGAATAGAAGCCATCATCAGTCGTTGTATCGGGGCCGGCACCGCTGGCCGGGAGTACCTCCAGCAGCTCGACATCGGCAGTGGTGTTCGCGGGCGGTGTTTCGCTGAAATGCGTGGTACCACTGTCATCAATCCAGGTGTAGACCTGTTCGGCCGCATTGGCAGAGAGGGGTAGTGTGGCTAGCGCGCACAGGAGGATTTGGCTGGTTCGATTCATGACGGACAGATCTCAAGCGGCTGGCTCCCGGTTGGCCGGTTAATGGGACATACAGTTATTCTAGTTGATTGTGTAGACAACATTGTCAGGGCGCGGTTTCCATGCCCGCACAACAAACCGGAAATAGCATGAACTATTGTTAGTTAATTCTTATTAAACAAAAAGATGTATTGATATTAAAGAATCGCTTGTAACGCCTTTTCCGCGTTGATATCTGTACCCGGATTCACCTAAAGCCCCCTTGCCGGATGGCCGATAGCTCTCTGGATGGCCAGATTAGTCTGGTCTCGCTACGGAAAAATCACTGGGGGGCAGTACCATGAGCGCAGTAACAGAAGACGTCATTCCGAAAAGAAAACCTCGCAAGAAGCGCGGCAAGGGCATTGCCGCATTACGCAAGATCCGCCGGGCACTGGCGCGCAAGAAACTTGAAGAAAT
>CAJQPV010000170.1 GCA_905480305.1 uncultured Gammaproteobacteria bacterium
GTTCCAGGGTCATGTCGGCAGGAAAATCCGCGCGTGGCAAACGGTGTACTTTTTCGGGATCACGCAAACCAAAGGCCTGCTCCGGGAGCAGGCTCAATCGCTGTTTGTCGCCGGGACGCAAACCATACAGGGCCAGCTCAAGCCCCTCGATCAACGTACCATCACCGAGGGTAAAGACCAGCGGCGCATCATCGAAGCTGCTCTCGGCAACCGTACCGTCTTCCAGCGTCAGTGAAAGATGCAGGGTAACGGTGCTTTCAGGACTAATCGGATATTTCACGCAGGGAATCTCTTTAGTGCGGCCAGGGGCAACGGTACAGTTTCAGGCGGCCGGAGATTTTTCCCGGCCACCGCGAAAGGCATCCAGCAGCAACAGGAAAGCACCCACCGAGATCGCCGCGTCGGCGACATTGAACGCCGGCCAGTGCCAGCTGCCGTAATAGACATCGATAAAATCAATCACGTAACCGTATACCAGCCGGTCTATCAGGTTTCCGGCCGCACCGCCAAGGATTAGCGCCAGCGCCAGGCTGGTGGCTTTTTCCTCTGTCGACAGGCGCAGCAGCCACACCAGCAATATAACGATGACGACAACCGCCAGCACCACAAAAAACCAGCGCTGCCAGCCGGACGCTTCACTAAGAAAACTGAATGCGGCCCCCGGATTATAGGCCTTGAACAAAGCAAGATAAGGAATCAGCGTAACCTGCTGGTGCAATACCAGCATCGCATCGGCCAGCAACTTGGTGCACTGGTCAAGCAACAGCACAACCACGGACACCCATAACCATTTCATCGTGCGCTAATCTCCTTGCTGTGATCAGGCAAAACGACGCTGTTCGCCAGCGCCACTGATATTCTCGACACAGCGTCCACAAATGTCCGGGTGCTCGGTACTGACGCCAACATCCTCGCGGTGATGCCAGCAGCGGCCACACTTGGCATGAGGCGACACCGACACCTTGATACTGAAAGCCAGCTCCGGCACCTCGGCTGTCACTGCATCATGCGGTGCTTCACTGGCTGCATGTACGCGCGCGGCGGAAGTAATCAGTATAAAGCGCAACTCGTCATCGACGGCGTTCAGCAAAGTGTTGGTTTCGTCATCTGCATACAGGTCGACTTCTGCAGCCAGTGATGAGCCGATCTCGCCGGCGACACGCAGCTTCTCCAGCTCCTTGCTGACCGCCTCACGCACAGCAATAATCCTGTCCCAGAAACACACCCCCATGCGCTGCAGGATTTCACCCTCGGAATAAAATGCCGGCGGCAGCTCATACCAGGTTGACAGGAACACGGAATCTTCATGCTTGCCGGGCAGGTGCTGCCAGATTTCCTCGGCGGTAAAACTCAAGACGGGTGCCAGCCAGCGTACCAGTGATTCTACCACGTGATACATGGCGGTCTGCGCCGAACGCCTTGCGACACTGTTCTCCTGCGTGGTGTACTGGCGGTCCTTGATGATATCCAGGTAGTAACTGCCCATATCCACAGCACAGAAATTGTGTACCAGCTGAAAGATGCGGTGGAACTCGTAACTCTCGTAGGCCTGTTTGACCTGGTCCTGCAGCTCGCGCGTGCGTTCCAGCGTCCAGCGATCCAGACACAGCATCTGCTCGGGATCCAGCAGGTCTTTATCGGGGTCAAAACCGGACAGGTTCGCCAGCAGAAAACGCGCCGTGTTACGCAGGCGACGATAGGCCTCGGCGGTACGTTTCAGGATCTCGTCCGAAACATTCATTTCATCACGATAGTCTGTCGACGACACCCATAAACGCAGGATGTCTGCACCCAGCGAATTAACAATCTTTTGCGGCGCCACCACGTTACCGCGCGACTTGGACATCTTCTGCCCCTTGGCATCGACGGTAAAACCGTGCGTCAATACCGTCTTGTACGGCGCCATACCGCGCATCGCAATCGAGCTCAGTAACGACGACTGGAACCAGCCGCGGTGCTGATCAGAACCCTCAAGATATAAATCTGCTGGCACGCCCAGCCTTGCATTCTGCTCCAGCACAGCAAAATGCGACACGCCGGAATCAAACCAGACATCCAGCGTATCACCAACCTTGTCATAATCATCGGCCGCGTCACCCAGCAGTTCCTGCGCGTCCAGCTCGAACCAGGCACTGATACCCTGCGCTTCAACTTTCTTTGCAACCTCTTCTATCAAGCGTCCGGTATCAGGATGCAACTCACCGGTTTCGCAATGAATGAACAGCGGCATCGGCACACCCCAGGTACGCTGTCGCGAGATACACCAGTCCGGACGATTGCCAACCATGCCCTCAATGCGCGCCTCGCCCCAGTCCGGCAGCCACTGCACACCCTTGATGGCTTGCAGTGCGGCAGCACGCAATCCGCTCTGCTCCATGCTGATGAACCACTGCGGTGTTGCCCGGAAAATAATCGGCGTCTTGTGACGCCAGCAATGCGGGTAGCTGTGGCGCAACATCTCTTCGTGCACCAGTGCGCCCTTGCCTTTTAATACTTCAATGACGTGGTCATTGGCCTTCAGCACGTGCTCGCCGGCAAACAACTCGGTGTCCGGCAGAAAGCAACCACGACTGTCAACAGGATTATCAACCGGCAGACCATAGCGACTGCCTATCACGTAGTCATCCTGACCATGACCGGGCGCCGTGTGCACAGCACCGGTGCCGGCCTCTGCCGTTACATGGTCACCAAGAATAATCGGCACCTCGCGCTCATAAAACGGATGCCCCAGGGCCTGTCCTTCCAGGTCACTGCCCTTGCAGTAGGCAATCACCTGGTATTTCTCGACACCAAAACGCAGCATGGCATCCTTGAGCAAAGCTTCGGCCAGCAACAGTCGCTCGGCACCTGCATCGGTCTCGCATTGCACCACGGCGTATTCAAATTCCGGATTCAGCGAAACCGCACGGTTTGCCGGCAATGTCCACGGCGTCGTCGTCCAGATCACTACCGATAACGGTCCTTCGCCGGCATGCCCTTCAACATGGTGGCAACAGGACAGCAGACCCTCTTCATTCAATACGCGGAATCGCACATCGATGGCTGGCGAGTTCTTGTCTTCGTACTCTACCTCGGCCTCTGCCAGCGCCGAACCGCAATCAGTACACCAGTGCACCGGCTTGAAACCCTTGTGCAGATGGCCGTTGTCCACAATGCGACCGAGCGCCCGAATGATATCTGCCTCGTAGCGGTAGTCCATGGTGAGGTAGGGATTCTGCCACTCACCAAATACCCCGAGACGTATAAAATCATTACGCTGTCCGTCGACCTGCTTGCCGGCATAGTCACGACAGGCCTTGCGGAAAGTGGCCGCATCCACCTTGACGCCCGCCTTGCCGACCTTCTTTTCCACGTTCAGCTCAATCGGCAGTCCATGGCAGTCCCAGCCGGGTACGTAAGGGGCATCGTAGCCACTGAGTGTCTTGCTCTTGACGATAATATCTTTCAACACCTTGTTGACGGCATGACCAATATGAATTTCGCCATTGGCATAGGGCGGACCGTCGTGCAGTACAAACCGTGGTCGCTGTTCGCCGATGCGGCGCATCTGCCCGTAGATATTCATGTCATCCCAGCGCTTCAGCATCTCGGGCTCACGATTTGGCAAATTGCCCTTCATCGGGAAGGCTGTATTGGGAAGATTCAGTGTGTCTTTGTAGTCAGTCATTTATCCAGTTACCGTCAGGGTCAATAAACGCACAAAAGGCGCGATGTTATAAGCTAATAATACCTGTAATCCTGCTTGTGTTTTGCCAACAGGCTCATCGAATCAGGCTTGCAGCTGGCTGAAGAAGTCCCGTGCCTGTTGCGCATCCACGTGAATCTGCTGTTTCAACAGGTCAAATGAATCAAACTTCTGTTCCGCTCGCAGTTTTTTCAGAAAACTCACCTGCACATGGTGACCGTAAATATCCCGATCAAAATCGAACAGGTGCACCTCCAGCAAAGACTGGTTGCCATCAACGGTCGGCCGGTTACCTACGTTCGCCACTCCGTGCAGCGCTTGCTCATCTATGCCGTGCATCTCGACGGCAAATACACCGGCCACCGGCACCGAGTTGCGATGCAGAAAAATATTGGCGGTCGGATAACCGATGGTGCGGCCGCGCTTGTCACCATGTGCGACCCGGCCGCTCATCCAGTAGGGCCGCCCCAGCATCGCGGCTGCCCCGGACAGGTCACCCTGTTGCAGCGCCTCGCGGATACGCGTGCTGCTAACACGCTCCGGACCCACACAAAAGGTGTGCGTGTTGTTTACCGGGAAGCCATGCTCACGCCCGGCCGCCTGCAGCATTTCAAAATTGCCAGTGCGCGCCCTGCCATAGCGGAAATCATCACCCACAACCAGGTACTTCACATCCAGACCATCCAGCAGTATTCGCTGAATAAACTGTTGCGGCTCAAGGCTCGCCAGACGATCATCAAAATGCAGGCACACAACCCGGTCAATACCACAGTGCTGCAGTGCTTCCAGTTTTTCGCGAAAACGTGTCAGTCGCGATGGCGCAAAGTCCGGCGCAAAATATTCGCGCGGCTGCGGTTCAAAGGTAACCAGGGTCACCGGCAGTCGCCGTTCCCGGCCCTGCTCCACCAGTTGCGCCAGCACAGATTGATGGCCGAGGTGCACACCATCGAAGTTACCGATGGTAGCTGCACAACCCCGGTGTTCGGGACGTAAATTGTATAAACCGCGAACCAGCTCCATCAGACTGGACTGACCTCAGACGTAAACGTGCAAGTATAAGGCATCAGCGGGCATCTCAGGCAGACTCCTGCCCCTGATTGTGCCGCTGTTGCCAGAGGCTGGCGAGCCGCAGGCCTACCAGTTGCAGGGCGATAAAATAGGCCGCTGCACCAGCCATGATCCAGACAAACAACCAGGACACCCGCGACCACACGCCCCAGTCCAGCCACAGCTGCATGCCCTGCACACCCCAGAAAAGCACCGCGCCGAGCGCAACACCGGCCAGCCCCAGTTGCAGGAAAAACCGCCTCCAGCCTGATTCCGGGAGATAAACCTGCTGCTTTCTCAGCATACGATATAGCAGGCCGGCATTCACCCAGGCTGCTATTGAGGTCGCCAGCGCCAGCCCGGCATGCGGACCAGGCACCTGCAGAATCACCAGCGGCACCACGAACACCAGGTTCAGCACCATATTGGTGACCAGCGCAATAATTGCTATGCGTACCGGTGTCGTCGTGTCCTTGCGCGAGTAAAACGCCGGTGCCAGCACTTTCACCAGCATAAAGGCCGGCAACCCGAGAGTGTAAGCCATCAGGCTCAGGCCGGCCATGTCGACATCGCCCGCATTGAAGTCACCGTAGTTGAACAGCGTCGCCAGCATTGGCCGCGCCAGCATAAACAGGCCGATGGCCGATGGCAGTGCGACCAGCAGTACCAGCCGCAGCCCCCAGTCAATGGTGCGGGAAAACTCCTCCAGCGAATCCGTGGCATGACTGCGTGACAGGCTCGGCAGGATGACAGTAGACAGCGCGATGGCAAACACACCCAGTGGAAACTCAACCAGGCGATCAGAGTAGTACAACCAGCTGACACTGCCCGCCACCAGGAACGAGGCGATCAGGGTATCGAATAACAGGTTAATCTGCGCCACCGACGAACCGACAATCCCCGGCAACATGAGCTTCATAATGCGCCGCACACCCGCATCCTGC
>CAJQPV010000171.1 GCA_905480305.1 uncultured Gammaproteobacteria bacterium
GCCAGTGCAACGATACCGAACGCCGCCTGCTCCACACTCAATTGCAGCGGCGCTGCAATCTGCCCTACCGCCGCCAGCGCTGCAGCACGATCCAGCACCATACTGCCGCCCAGAAAGGCATCCGGCTGCAAGCGTCCCAGCACCAGATTGGCATCTGTTACCGTGGCCTGCCGCCCCCCCTGCCCGTAACAGGCAGGCCCTGGCACTGCCCCGGCGGACTCCGGACCGACGCGCAACAAGCCGCCGGCATCAATACTGGCAATCGAACCGCCACCGGCACCGATGGTATGCATATCCACCATCGGCACCGCGACCGGCCAGTCACCAATGCGGCCCTCAGAGGTTAATCGTATATCACCATCGATAAGCGCAACATCTGTCGACGTGCCGCCCATATCAAAGGTCAGGAGCTTTGCTTGCCCGACCTGCTGACCGATAAAACGTGCCCCTGTCAAGCCACCGGCCGGACCGGAAAGCAGCAAGTGCACCGCCTTTCTGCCGGCCTTGTCAGCATTCACGGTGCCGCCACTGCTTTGCATCACCGCCAGCGGCGCCGGTGACAATTGCTGCTCCAGTCGCTGCAGGTAACCCGCTACCAGCGGTCCGGTCCAGGCATTCAGCCAGGTGGCAATGCCGCGCTCGTATTCCTTGTATTCCGGCAACACAGCAGAAGATCGCGACACGAACAGCTCGGCCGGTAACCAGTCCTCAATGGTCCGCTCATCACTGTCATCCAGAAACGAGAACAACAGGTTGATAGCCACCGCCGCCGGCCTGACTGCTTCTATTGCTGCCAGCAATGCCGCTTTGTCATCCGCGGAAAGCTTGCTGATACGACTGCCGTCGGCACCGACACGGGCACCCACCTCCAGGCAGCAGTCCGCCGGTACCGGTGGACGCGGCAGTTCCGGCTGCAGATTGTAAAGTTCGCGGCGTGCCTGCCGGCCGATGGTCAATACGTCACCGAGACCACGGTTGGCGATGTAGACGGTACGCACCCCTTTATGCTCCAGTACCGCATTGGTTGCCACGGTGGAGCCGTGTACCACCCGCAGATTGTCCATGGACAGCCCCAGCTCACGGATACCCTGTACAATGGCCCGCTCCGGTTCCTGCGGTATTGACAGCACCTTGTGTATTCTCAGCGAGTTACCGTCAAACAGCACAAAATCGGTAAAGGTGCCGCCGGTATCAATACCCAGCTGCAACTCAGTAGAATCAGGTTTCTTCATTTTCTCAAGATTGCGACGCGTAGCGCCTCGGCGGTGATTTGACTGCTGGGAAAACGGCTATTCTGACAACTTGTAATCACGGCTACAAACGGAATAATACGCAACATGTCCAGGCAAGCATTGGTACAAGTAAAACACCTCACCCGCTATTACAGCCAGACCTGTGCGGTTAATGATGTCAGCTTTGATCTCGCCAAGGGTGAAGTGCTCGGCTTCCTTGGTCCCAACGGCGCCGGCAAATCCAGCACCATGCAAATGATCACCGGCAATCTCGCGCCCGGGGCCGGCCAGGTCAATATTGCCGGCATTGATCTGCTGGAACAACCGAAACAGGCCAAGCGCGAGATTGGTTACCTGCCGGAACAACCACCGCTATACCGGGAACTGACGGTTGATGAATTTCTGCGCTACTGCGCCCAACTGAATCGTATCCCGCGCAGCCATATCAGCAGCGCAATGGCCATCGCAAAGGAACGCACCGGACTCGGGGATGTCGGCCGGCGACTGATTGGCAACCTGTCGAAAGGCTACCAGCAACGCGTCGGTATTGCCCAGGCGATTATTCATAGCCCGGCGGTGGTGATACTGGATGAGCCCACGGTCGGCCTGGACCCGTTGCAAATTCGTGAAATTCGCGCACTCATTTGCGAGCTTGGCAAGGAACACGGCATCATCCTGTCGACGCACATCCTGCCCGAAGTACAGGCGACCTGCACCCGCGTGCAGATTATCAATCGCGGCCAGCTGGTATTTTCAGACACGACCGCCGGACTGGAATCCCGCATGAATGCCACGGCACTGATTGCCGGTTTCCATAGCGCACCCGACCTTGCCGCACTGCAACAGCTGAGCGGCGTGGAGCGCGTGGAACCACTGCCTGGCAACCGGGTGCGCCTGCATTATGATGACAGCAACCCTGCCGAGGCACTGGTAGAACAATCAGTCGCACAACGCTGGCGACTGCATGAACTGACGCCGCAATGCCGCACACTGGAACAGATTTTTATCGAACTGACCTGCTCGGAAGAACAGCACTCGCATTCCGGAGACAGCAGCCAATGATTTTTACCATCGCTGCTCGCGAATTGCGTAGTTTGTTCCTGTCGCCGCTGGCATGGGCGATTCTTGCCGTCACCCTGTTCATTCTTGCCTACCTGTTCCTGACACAAATCGAGACCTTTATCGGCCTGCAACCGCGCCTCGCTGCCATTAAAGGCGCACCCGGCGTTGCAGATATAATCGTTGCACCCTTACTTGCAGATGCTGCCGTGGTACTGCTGTTGATTACGCCGCTGATCACCATGCGCACCATCAGCGAAGAGCGCCGCAACCGCACCATCAGCCTGCTGTTCTCTGCACCGGTGTCGATGACAGAAATCGTCATTGGAAAATACCTGGGAATACTGTCTTTCTTTATTATCCTGCTGGCCCTGCTGGCCCTGATGCCGCTGTCACTGCTGGCAGGCACAGACCTCGATCTGGGCAAACTGGCGGCCGGCATGCTGGGACTGACACTGGTCGTTGCTGCTTTCTCGGCCATTGGCCTGTACATGTCATCCCTGACCGAACAACCTACGGTGGCGGCCGTAACCACGTTTGGACTGCTGTTATTGCTATGGATCATTGACTGGGCCGGCACTACCGAGGCTACCGGCAGCAGCATGCTTGCACAACTATCCATGCTGCGTCACTACGAACCCCTGTTAAAGGGCCTCTTTAACAGTACTGACGTGGCGTACTACCTGCTGATCATCCTGTTGTTCACCGGCTTTACCATTCGCCGCATGGACGCCAGCAGACTGCAACACTGACCATTATGAAAATTACCCGCCGCTCCCGCCTGCTGCTGCGACTGCAAGCCCTGCTGTTTGCAATGCTGTTTATCGGCATTATCGCCATGCTGGCCTGGTTGAGTAGCCGCTATGTCTACCAG
The DNA here is from genome assembly GCA_905480305.1 of uncultured Gammaproteobacteria bacterium. Lineage (GTDB taxonomy): Bacteria > Pseudomonadota > Gammaproteobacteria > UBA9214 > UBA9214 > UBA9214. The sequence continues at coordinate 3,166 of CAJQPV010000171.1, forward strand.
GCAGACTGGACCAGCGGTGCACGCAATAGCGTCTCTGCAGATACCCGCAAATTACTGGACAGCATGGACCAGCCGGTCAGCATCAGCGCATTTGTTCGCGATGAAGGCCTGGTTCGAGACCAGATCAGGGACCTGGTCGGCAGTTATCAACGATTCAAGGATGACATTTCCCTGGAATTCATCAACCCGGACACGCAACCCGCCCGGGTTCGTGAACTGGGCATTGCCAGTGGCGGTGAAATCGTCATTCGCTATCAGGATCGCAGCGAGAACATCCAAACCCTGAGTGAGCAACAGCTCTCCAATGCCCTGTTACGACTCACCCGTAAACAGCAACGCTGGGTCGTCTTTCTAAGCGGTCACGGCGAACGTCCGCCCGAAGGAGAAACCAATTACGGGCTGGGTATGTTTACACAGGAACTGGAACGCAAGGGACTGCAGATACAAACCGTAAACCTGGCGGAATCGTTGATTCCATCCAACACCAATCTGCTGGTGATTGCCGGTCCGCGCGTTGCACTGCTGCCGGGCGAGGTCGAGAAACTGCAACGCTACACCGAACAGGGTGGCAACCTGCTGTGGCTGGCTGAACCCGGCAATCTGCAAGGACTGCAACCATTGGCGGAGCAACTCGACATTGACCTGCTGCCTGGCGTGGTGGTCGACGCCGCCACTGAAATGTTTGGCATAGACAACCCGACCTTCGTCGTCGTCACCGGTTATCCCCGCCATGACATCACCAGCGAAATGACTGCGGTAACCGTTTATCCCGAAGCTGCCGCGCTGGACATCAACGACAACGGTAACTGGGAGGTGCTGCCACTGCTCACCACCCTGGAACGCGCCTGGACAGAACTGGATGAAATTGCCGATGAGATTCAGTTCGACAGCGATACCGATGAACAAGCCGGCCCACTCGATATTGGCGTGATACTGACCCGTGCACGGACTGATGACAACGGCGCCGAGTTGCCGATGCAGCGCATTATCGTTATTGGCGACGGTGATTTTCTTTCCAACACCTACCTTGGTAATGGCGGTAATCTCAACCTCGGACTGAACATCGTGCAATGGCTAAGCCATGACGAGGCGGTACTGGACATTCAGATCAAGGCTGCACCCGATACCAGCCTGGTACTCGGCAAGGTTGCACAGGCTGTTATCGGACTGGGGTTCCTGATCGGACTGCCACTGCTGCTACTGGTTACCGGCATACTTGTCTGGCTGTTACGCCGACGCCGCTAGCTTATGTCTTCACGTAACCTGCTAAACCTTGCGCTCCTCGCTCTCGCAGCTGTGCTGGCACTGGTTATCTTCTACCAGCCCGGCATCACGCCAGAACCTGCACCGCAGACCGTTACCGCACTGAGCGGCGAGAATATCAAGCGCATTCAGATTGTACGCATGACTCGTGATCCGCTGACATTTACGCGGCACGACGGTGAATGGTTTCTGAGCGGCGATCGCGAATTACCTGCCAGTAATTTCCAGGTCAGTTCATTGCTTGCCGTGCTGCAGACTGAAGCGATACGCAGCTACCCTGTCGACACTGTTGAACCTGAAACACTGGGACTGGAACCACCGCTCGCCACCCTGACACTGGATGATGTGCGCTTTAAGATCGGTACAACCGATGCGCTGGAAAAACTGCGTTACCTGCAGACAGGTGACAACGTCTTCCTGGTCAGCGACCGCTACCAGCACCTGATCAACGCTGACTGGCCCGGCTTTGTGTCGCGCAAACTGCTGCCTGCCAACGCCGGCATCAGCCAGCTGCAACTACCGCACACCACCCTGTCGCTGAGCGCCGACAATCAATGGCAGCAGTCTGCAACAACCGATTCCGTCGACACCGGCAAGCTGCAAACACTGGTCGACAGCTGGCAACAGGCAAGCGCCACGTATATACGCCATTACCAGCCCGTAAACGGCAGCGAAACCGTCACACTGGAATTCTCCACTGCTGCGGAAGCGCTCACCTTTCACATTGTCACACGCACACCGGAACTCATTCTGGCACGACCGGAGCTGGGTATTCAGTACCACCTGCAAGCTGACATGGCCGGCGTGCTGCTGGCCATACCGGCAGAATAAAGTATAAACAGAACAGCATGCCCGAGCTTCCCGAAGTTGAAACCACCTGTCGCGGTATCGCACCGCACATTACCGGCAAGCGCGTCACCCGCGTGATCGTACGCAATCCCAACCTGCGCTGGCCGGTCTCCGGGCGCCTCGTAAAAGACCTCAGCGGACAAACGATCAACGCGGTGAGTCGACGCGCAAAATACCTGCTACTGCAAACAGATGCCGGTACCGCGATTTTGCATCTCGGCATGTCCGGCAGCCTCTGCCTGGTCAAGTCAACTGCAGCTGTTGGCAAACATGATCATGTCGACATCGTGTTTGGCAAGACAGCACTGCGTCTCACCGACCCGCGTCGTTTTGGCAGCCTGCACTGGACCCGGCGCCCACCCGGGCAACACCGCCTCATCAGCCCGCTGGGCCCGGAACCGCTGGCTGATACGTTTACGGGAGACTACCTGTACGAGGCTTCACGCAACCGCAAGGTCGCCATCAAGCAATTCATAATGAACAGCCATATTGTCGTTGGTATCGGCAACATTTATGCCAGCGAAGCACTGTACATGGCCGGGATACACCCGCAACGGGCTGCCGGAAAAATCAGCCGGAAGAAATCCCGGCTACTGGCAGAAGTCATCAAGGAAGTACTGAATGACTCCATTGCACAGGGTGGCACCACCCTGCGCGACTTCGTCAACGGTGATGGAAAACCGGGATACTTCAAACAGCAACTGAATGTGTATGGCAAGGCCGGTGAACCCTGCATCAGCTGCCAGGTAGCTATCCGGGAAATACGCCAGGGACAACGCTCAAGCTTCTATTGCCCGAAATGCCAGCCGTAACCCGTCAACGAGGAGTCAACATGCTGCCAGTCAAGCCGGTAATCATAGTGTTCGCCACTGCCTTGCTGACCGCCTGTGCAAGCAGCGGACCTGCCCCCTCCTTCGAGGATAGTTTTGCAACCGATATCAGCGCAGATGGCACCAAGTTTTTCACCTATACGCGCCGGCTTCACAAGGATGCAAAAACACAGGGCCACCGCGGCAAGGAGAAGGACGCGGACAGCGCCTTGCAGAAGTCGGTACAGGAAAAACTGGATAGCAGCGGCTACTGCAGGGATGGCTATCTGGCACTGGAACACTATGAGGCCAATGGCATCATACGCATCCGCGGCGAATGCCGGGATGGCGCCAGTGACAATGACCGCACACAGTTCCCGAACCAGCGC
>CAJQPV010000172.1 GCA_905480305.1 uncultured Gammaproteobacteria bacterium
ATCAGCCGGATCATCAGCCAGAACCCGCCTGGCAATCGCGCTTGCGAAGCCCTGAAAATCTTCTTTCTTGGCAACGAAATCAGTTTCGCAATTAACCTCTACAATGGCAGCAGTCTTGCTGTCATTGCTGGTCTCGATGACAACCAGACCCTCTGCAGCAACACGGCTTGCCTTCTTGTCAGCTTTCGCCAGGCCGGTTTTACGCAACGCCTCAATGGCCGTTTCCATATTACCATCTGCATCAACCAGTGCTTTCTTGCACTCCATCATTCCGGAACCGGTACGTTCGCGCAGTTCTTTTACCAGCGCAGCAGTAATTGCCATATCAAATATCCTCTAGATTCTTTCCACGTACTGATAAAAACCTGCCGGGCAGGCTTAATCTTCCCCGGCTTCAGTCTTGGCTTCAGTCTTGGCTTCAGTCTTGGCTTCGGTCTTGGCTACAGATTCAACTTCAGTCCCGGCGTCATCGGCTTCAGTCTTGTCTACTGGCTCAGCTTCAGCAGCGGTTTCCCCGGTTGCAGCCGGCTGCGCTGCAGCCTTCTTCAGAGTGACCTTCTCTGCCGTCTTTTTAGGCTTCTTCTTGACCGGCCTGGCAGTATCACCGCCATCAAGCTCGACAAATTCATCAGTGGAATCAGCCACGGCATGCGCGACACTCAACTTGCCGGTATCTACTGCAGCAGCAGCTGACTCGACAAACAGCTTGATCGCACGAATCGCGTCATCATTGCCGGGAATTACATAATCAACGCCATCCAGCGAGTTGTTGGTATCAACAACACCGATCACAGGGATACCCAGTTTTCTGGCTTCGCTGATAGCGATCTTTTCGTGGCCGACGTCGATAATAAACATGGCATCGGGAATGCCACGCATGTTCTTGATTCCACCGAGACTGCGTTCCAGCTTCTCAAGCTCACGACTCAGCATCAGCGCTTCTTTTTTGCTGATTTTGTCGAATGAACCGTCTTCAGACATTGTCTCGAGATCTTTCAGGCGCTTGATGGAAGCGCGCACTGTCTTGTAGTTCGTCAACATGCCGCCAAGCCAGCGGTGATTGACGAACGGCATTCCGCAACGCTCGGCATTTTCCTTGATTGCAGTCTGCGCTGAACGCTTGGTGCCGACGAACAGTACCGTCCCGCCGTTTGCAACCATGCTGCCAATATAGTTCATGGCATCTGTAAACAGAGGCATGGTTTTTTCAAGGTTGACAATGTGGATCTTGCCGCGTTCACCGAAGATATAGGGGGCCATCTTCGGGTTCCAGTAACGGGTCTGGTGACCAAAATGCACGCCAGCTTCTAGCATCTGGCGCATAGTGACATCTGTCATTTTCAAAATTCTCCAATTTTCAGGGTTAGTCTTCCATGCATCCCATGACGACAACCCGAATGACTGTATTTAAATGCATACAGTCAGCCAGGCACCCTGCCGCATGTGCCGATACATGTGTGAATTAGGTCAGGCGGGGCATTAAATCCCACTTAACAAGCCCGCCTTTATACCATACACTCACCTGCACAGCAATCCGGGAGCCCGGCCTGCGTACTGCCACAGGCCCGGACCTAACCCATAAAATTCAGGATGTTAAATGCCAGTTTCCATAAAAAACCCGGATGAAATCGAGAAGATGCGTATTGCCGGACGTCTCGGCGGTGAAGTCCTGAGAATGATCCGGCCGCATGTACAACCCGGCATCACCACCAACGAACTGGATCGCATCTGTCACGATTACATCGTCAACCAGCAACAGGCAATCCCGGCACCGCTCAATTATCGCGGCTTCCCGAAATCTATTTGCACCTCGATTAATCACGTCGTCTGCCACGGCATACCCGGCGACAAGGTCATTAAAAAAGGTGATGCCGTTAATATAGACGTCACCGTTATCAAGGACGGCTTCCATGGCGACACCAGCAAGATGTTCTTTGTCGGCACACCCACGGTTGCCGCCGAGCGGCTGGCTCGCATCAGCCATGAGTGCATGAAAATCGGCATTGAAATGGTAAAACCCGGTGTCCAGCTCGGCGACATCGGCCACGCTATCCAGCAGCATGCCGAATCTCAACATTGTTCAATTGTGCGCGAGTACTGCGGACATGGCATCGGCCGTGAATTTCACGAGGATCCGCAGGTATTGCACTACGGCAAACCGGGCACCGGCATGAAACTCGAAGCCGGTATGACGTTCACGATCGAACCCATGGTGAATGCCGGCAAACGACACACCAAACTGTTGCCGGATGGCTGGACCGTGGTTACCAAGGACCACAGCCTCTCTGCACAATGGGAACATACCATCCTGGTAACAGACACCGGCCATGAAGTGCTGACCTGTCTGCCCGATGATGAAATCTAGCTTTTTTTGAAAGCCATCATGACTGACAGCGACCCGGTGATCGCCACCACGGCAACCTTTGAATACTGGTTTCAGCTGCCTGAACTGGATCAGATATTAACCGAATCCGGTAGTCCGCTGGAAGCATTCAAGCAGTGTCTGAAACAGGGTAACGAAATTCTCGGACAGCAGTTCGATAATGGCGTCGGCGCTCCCGTCCTGGTCCCTGCCCGCTCCTGGCTAATCGACAAGGTGCTAATGCGCACATGGGCCCGCTTCATGGGTACCGACACCGGGCAAGCAGCACTGGTAGCCGTGGGCGGCTATGGACGCAGCGAATTAATGCCTGGCTCCGATATTGACCTGCTGATTCTGTTGCCCGATGACGACAGCAATCGCTTTGATGCACAGATTACCGAATTATTAACCTTCCTCTGGGATATCGGACTGGAGGTTGGCCACAGCGTGCGCACCATCGAGGACTGTATCGAACAATCACTTGCCGATGTCACCGTGGTCACCAACCTCATGGAAGCGCGCTTGCTTGCCGGCTCGGAACAGCTGTTCCGGGGCATGCAGAAAAGCACCGCGCCCGCAGAGATCTGGAACAGCCGTACATTTTTTGAAGTAAAGAGTGCCGAGCAGCGTAGCCGTTACAAAAAGTACCACAACTCCGCCTACAACCTCGAACCGAATATCAAGGAGGGTCCCGGCGGACTGCGCGACATCCAGATGATTGCCTGGGTTGCCAACAGGCATTTTGGCACCGCCTCGCTGCAACAACTGGTTGATCATGGATTCCTGACCCGCAAGGAATATGAAACCCTGGTCAAGGGGCGCGACCTGCTGTGGAATATCCGCTTCGCCCTGCACATGCTGACGGGACGAGGTGAAGACCGCCTGCTGTTTGATTACCAGCGCACTCTGGCCAGCACATTCGGCTTCCATGACGACGGCAATCGACTCGGTGTGGAAGCCTTCATGAAGCAGTACTACCGTACCATTATGGAGCTCAGCCGTCTTAACGAGATGTTGCTGCAACTGTTTCATGAAAACATCCTGCACCCGGAAGGTCCGGGCGAACCCGTTGTCATTAACAAACGCTTCCAGAGCCGTGACGGCTACATTGAAATCAGTAATGACAAGGTTTTTGCGCGCTACCCGTTTGCGCTACTCGAAATATTTCTGCTGCTGGAACAGAACCCGGAACTGCAGGGTGTTCGCGCCGGCACCATACGGGCCATACGCCAGCATCGCCATCTTATTGATGATGAATACCGCAACGACATCAGGGCCCGCAGCCTGTTCATGGAGATAATCAGGCAACCGCAGGGGCTCACACACCAACTGCGGCGCATGAACGTATACGGCATTATCGCTGCCTACCTGCCCGCTTTCCGGCATATTGTCGGACTGATGCAATATGACCTGTTTCACATCTACACGGTAGACGAGCACATTCTCAAGGTCATACGCAACCTGCGCCGCTTTACCGTACATGAACATGCGTGTGAATTTCCGCTCTGCAGCCATGTCATCGCTACCCTGCCAAAACCCGAACTGCTGTACCTTGCCGGCCTGTTTCACGATATCGCCAAGGGGCGTGGTGGCGACCACTCAACGCTGGGCAGCGAGGTCGCCCACACCTTCTGCGTCAAGCATGGCCTTGGCAACTATGATGCAGAACTGGTTAGCTGGCTTGTCAACCAGCACTTGCTGATGTCGTCAACCGCGCAACGTGAAGATATCAGCGATCCGGTTGTTGTGAACCGGTTTGCCGGAACCGTTGGAAATACCGTGTACCTGGATTACCTGTACCTGCTGACAGTTGCGGATATACGTGGCACCAACCCGGAGATGTGGAACAGCTGGAAGGATGCCCTGCTGAAACAACTCTACTACAACACGCGTCGCGCACTGCAACGCGGGCTGCAGGATCCGCTGGAACGTGCCGAACATATTCAGCAAATTCGGGAAGCCACCTCAAAGCTGCTGCAGGAATCACCCTCCGGGGCCGGCGTCCTGTGGGACAGTTTCGGCGACGAATATTTTCTGCGCCACTCTCCCGAGCAGATAGCGCACCATACACAGCTGCTGATAAACAGGACGGATAACAACAATATCGTCGACATCCAGCCGCTAACCGAACGCGGCGGCACAGAAATACTCATCTTTGCACCTTCCGGTGAGAACCTGTTCAGCCGCATAACTGCCGTGCTGGACCAGCTGGGGCTGAACGTTGTTAATGCCGGTATTACCACGACCACCGACAACCATATCCTGGACACCTTTGATGTACTTGAAGAATCCGGGAAACCGGTAACAAACGACATGCGCATTGAAGAAATCAGGACAGCCCTGCTGGACGAAATCAACAACAGTGATCGAAAACCCTGGCAAATCACACGACGCACACCGCACCGTTACCGGCATTTTCCGATCAAGACACATCTCGAATTCAAGCAGGACAGCTTTGACCGCCGCACCGTCATGGAACTGGTGACAGCCGACCGCCCGGGCCTGTTATCACAAATAGCAAGGGCATTTACAGACTGCGGCGTGAAGCTGCTGAATGCCAAAATCGCTACCTTCGGTTCACGTGTAGAAGATGTGTATTACATTACCGACAATAACAATGAACCGCTGACAGACACACTGATCTCGGAATGTCTGGAAAAAACCATCTACAAATACCTGGATATTGATAACGCTGCTGCATCCGGCGAGTTCAAGCAGTAACTCTCTCGACCAGTTCCACGGCATTTCCGTCCGGATCACGGCAAAACAGCGCGCGGCGCCCGGAACGACTCGGGGTATAAGGTATATCGGCAGCCTCCAGTGCGACTTCGATTGCGCCAAGATCAACCACATCAAGTGCCACATGCCGGTCGCGCCCACCATGTTCAGGTAACTCTGCCTGTGTCGCTGCTAGCGAAATTTCCAGCAGGTGAATCTGGGCCGCACCCACCACCAGCCATGCGCCCGGAAAAGTCATCTGCGGACGTGACTCGTCAAGCTCCAGTCCCAGCAGCCCCTGGTAAAATTCCAGAGCGCGCGCAGTATCTTTAACCAGCAGGCTCACATGATTAAGCGCAATAATATTTTTCATACTTCATTCCTTGAATGAATACGTGCTGCCAGCGCAGCAGCCGTTACTACCATAAAACCACCCAGCCACTCCTTCGGCAACACCATTTCATCTGTCAGCAACAACGCGGAAATTGCGCCTACTACCAGTTCAAACAGCAGGATTACGGCAGAACGATGCAGTGGCATGCGTGTCACGCCATACAACACCGACAGCGTCATCACCAGAAAACCGCACAAGCCCAGCAGCACTGCCGCCAGCAGCACACCCCCGGCGACTGCAGGAAACGCCGTACTGCTCAGCCAGATCCACAGGCTCGCCACAACCACCACCCCGATCCAGCTGCCGGTAGACTTCAGCAATAGACTGACATTCTGCAGGCCACGCACGAACACGTTACTCAGCGCAAATGCAAAACCGGAGGACACTGCCAGCCAGTCAGCTGTGTCACGCGGCCACGGCATACCCAGACTTTCATCCCAGAGCATGATAATCGCGCCGACAACAGCTATCGCAAATACCAAAACAGACTGCCCGTCGAGCCGCTCGCCAAGTAATAACCAGCCCAGACAAACTGCCCAGAACGGTGACAGGTAAAACAGCAGCAGCACCCGCACCACGTTACCGTCCAGCACCGCCATAATGAAGGCGACATTACACCAGCCGGCAGACAGGCCCATCAACAGAAACGGCAGAAAGTTACGGTGCAACGAGGCCCGTTCACGCACCAGCACCCACAGAAACAGCAGCAAAATCGCACCGTAGCTGATAAGCGCGCTCCACAAACCTGCCAGCCCCTGTTCGTCAAGCAGACGCAGTGGATACCAGATCAATCCCCATAAGGTAGCTGAAAACAGCAGGCTGAGTATTGGCAGCAGTCGATTTCCCGGTTTTGATGTATCCATGGCTTCCCTTATACTTTCACTCATACGCTGCTGTTGGCAAGCCATTTTCAAACCATCCGAATCGCCACCTGGACCAGGAACCTGTATCACTGTCGAATGAACCCGAACCTGTCAGATCTGCAACCTTACCCGTTTGAAAGGCTCGCAAAGCTGTTTGACGGAGCCATCCCGCCCGCACAGCTTCAGCCCATAGCGCTGTCTATCGGCGAGCCCCGTCATGCGACGCCCGGTTTTATTAGCGAAGAAGTCATTACCCATTTACATGGCCTGTCGCGCTACCCGGCTACCCGCGGCATACCGGAACTGCGCAGCGCGATTGCCGACTGGCTGCAACAACGTTTCAAGCTGAATGCCGGCACCCTGGACCCTGAAGCAAACATACTGCCGGTGAACGGCACTCGTGAGGCCCTGTTTGCCTTTGCGCAGTGCGTGGTTGACCCGACAGACCATCCTGTTGTGTTAATGCCGAACCCTTTTTACCAGATATACGAAGGTGCTGCCCTGTTATCCGGCGCCGAGCCCTGGTTCATGAATTGCACGCGTGAGAACGGTTACCGTCCGGATTTCGACGCAGTCCCGGAAGCCGTCTGGAAACGTTGCCAGCTTGTCTATATCTGCACACCCGGCAATCCCACCGGGGCCGTCATGGACAGCGCACAACTGCAACAGCTGATCGAGCTGGCCGACCGACATGATTTCGTCATTGCCTCCGATGAGTGTTACTCGGAAATCTACCCGGTAACGGCTACCCCGCCGGCCGGCTTGCTGCAGGCCGCAGCCGAATCGGGCCGGCATGACTACCGTCGCTGCATGGTATTTCACAGTCTGTCAAAACGCTCCAACGCACCGGGCCTGCGTTCCGGGTTTGTGGCCGGTGATGCCGAACTGATCAAACAGTTTCTGCGCTACCGTACCTATCACGGCTGCGCCATGCCACCGGCAACGCAGGCCGCCAGTATCAGTGCCTGGCGTGATGAAGAGCACGTCAGAGAGAACCGTACCTTATATACACAGAAGTTCGCCGCGGTGCTGGAAATCCTCTCGCCGATACTGGATGTCAGCCTGCCGGACGCGGGTTTCTATCTCTGGCC
>CAJQPV010000173.1 GCA_905480305.1 uncultured Gammaproteobacteria bacterium
AACAGTATCAACCCCAGCCGGTCACCCTCACGCCGTTCGATAAAATTACCGGCGACGATTTTCACAGCGGTCAGGCGACTGGCCACCTTGTCGACCAGCAACATGTCCTGCTCATCCATGCTGCCGGATATATCCACCGCCAGTAACAGGTCACGTCCGCTCACCGGCAACTGCACCGGCTCTCCGATAAACTGTGGTCGTGCTGCCGCCAGTACCAGCAATAGCCAGGCAAGTGATGCCAGCAGGGTACGCAATCGTGAACGAGCAGTTCCACCCTCACCAACCGATGTATGCAACGCCTGGTAAAATGGCAGTCGCAGCGCACAGCTATTGCTGAGCGGCGCGCGCGGTAACAACAAGGCAACAAACAAGGGCAGCGGCAACAGTGCAAATGCCAGTAGCATTGCAAATTCGAGACTCATGCGGCCACCGCCAGGTTCTTGCTGATCCAGTGTCTGGCCAGTGACAATAATTCATCTGCGGGTACGTTATTGAGGGCCGGTTGATAAGGACCGGTTTCCAGGATCTGGCCAACCCCGTTTGCAAATCTGCCGGCACCACCGGTGGCATCCAGGAAACGCAACCAGTCAGGTCCCGTGAGGCTGGCCACCGCTGCCCGCGAGTAGCGTCTGATCGCAACCCGCCGCAGCAATGTCGAGATCTCGGTTATAAAGCCGGAAATATTATCTACTGAATAACAGTCACTTAAGTGTTGTACCTCAAGCAGTATCTGGCGCTCGTAGCGATACCTGCGATAGCGACGCCATGCCCACGCTGCCAGCACCAGCAGTGCGATCAAGACAATAACAGCGAGCAACCACCAGCCCGGGGCCGGCGGCCAGAATGGCGGCGGCGGTGCTGCATGGATATCACGCAGATCGAGTGCTGCAGACGGATTCATGCTGCAAACCCAGGCAACAAACCATCCCCCCCGTGGGGACGTGCCAGACCAAGGCGCAGACTCGCGGCCACATCATCTGTAGTGGCCAGTCGTTGCAGCTGTACAGCTGACTGCCGCATCAGCTCACTTACAGACCGGTGATGGTTTGCAAAGTACTCGGCATAGGCAGTACGCCGCTCGGATGATCGGGTATCGAGCAAACCATTGTGCACACCATCACTGATGGCATAACGACCGGCCGCCGGTGGCTCCATCTCCAGTGCATCAACGATCTGGCAGGCAACAATATCATTATGTTGCCGCAGCGCCTGCAAGTGACGCCGGCTATCTTCATTGATGGCGTAAAAGTCGCTCAGGATAAACACCAGGCTACCCGGTCGGGCAACACGGCGTAAGCGCACCAGCGCATCGTTGAGGTGACCATTTTCGTTATATGACTTATGTCCGGAAACAGCAGTATCCGGTGCGGTTGATTTCACCAGCTCACGGATCAGTCGCAGCACACCACGCTGTCCGCCCTGTGGTCGAATCTCATGGTGCCCGCCATTAAACAATAATGCGCCGATACGATCGCCGTTTTGTACTGCCGCCCAGCCAATTAACGCAGCTGCACGTGCCGCAATCACCGACTTGAAAACCCCGCGCGTCGCAAAAAACATGCCGGGACCCAGGTCAATCATCACCACGACAGGGCGTTCGCGTTCTTCCTGATAAAGTTTTACATGTGCATGCCCGGAACGCGCCGTTACACGCCAGTCCATGCAGCGAATATCGTCACCCGGCTGATAGGCTCTCGACTCGAGATAGTCCATACCGCGACCGCGAAAACGCGAGGCGTGCGCACCGGTAATAGCACTGCGTGCCGGTTGCCGGCTGTCGAGACGCAAATCACGTGCCTGCAGTCGACAGCGTACCAATTCATCAATGCTGGCATGTACAACACCCGGGCTGTCCCCGGACCTGCTGGTATATTCGAGGTCAGCTGTTTTTCTGAAAGGATTCGGTATCTTCATTGATGCTCGGGCTTGACGCTCAGGAAACCGGTACACGCCTGACAAGCTCGTGAATGACATCATCAGAGGTCAGCCCTTCAGCTTCGGCCTCAAACGACAGCAGAATACGATGTCGCAGCGTATCAAAGACAACCGCCTGAATATCATCCGGGGATACATAGTCCCTGCCCTGCAGCCAGGCCTGGGCGCGTGAGCAACGGTCCAGCGCGATAGTGCCACGCGGGCTTGCTCCATAATTAATCCAGCGGACAAGATCATCGCCATAGGGCGCCGGGTTACGTGAGGCGAGCAATAACTGCACCAGGTATTCCTCAACCGCCGGCGCCATGTGCAATGACAACACTTCCTGCTGCGCCTTGAATATCTGCGCCTGCGACAGCAGCACATCTTCGTCCACATCATTGAGTGCCTGTGAACGCGCCTGGTTACGAGCCAGTTCGAGGATTTTCTTTTCAGCTCCGACATCAGGATAGGCAACACGCACGTGCATCAGGAAACGGTCAAGCTGTGCCTCTGGTAACGGGTAGGTACCTTCCTGTTCAATGGGGTTCTGTGTTGCCATTACCAGGAACAGGCGTGGCAGTGTGTAGGTACGCTGGCCAACAGTGATCTGGCGTTCACCCATGGCCTCCAGCAGTGCCGACTGTACTTTGGCAGGCGCACGGTTGATTTCATCCGCCAGCACCAGGTTATGAAAAATCGGCCCTTGCTGGAATTCGAACTCGCCGGTTTGCGGTCGGTACATTTCTGTACCGGTAAGATCGCCCGGCAACAGGTCCGGAGTAAATTGCAGACGGTGGAAATCACCTTCAATGCGCTTCGCCAGTTCCTTGATGGCCGTGGTCTTCGCCAGCCCCGGCGCACCCTCCACCAGCAAGTGTCCGTCAGCCAGCAGCGCCACCAGCAGATGTTCAACCAGTGTTTGCTGTCCGATAATACAGGTCTCCAGCTCGCTTCTGAGCCTGTCAAAGGCCTTCAGTGTGTCACCAGTACCCGCATCAGCTTGCATGGCTATATCCGTCATCGTTCAACGACCTCTCTCCTGTATTTTTGTTTAACCCGCCAGCCTCTGCGGCAGCGGGTGATTATAACTGATACGAAAATTGACGTGCTGCTTCAGAGACAAACAGGCTTTTGATTAGTTCCGGCCAGCAGCCGACACCATGACCAACGGTGCTAATCGCACGACATACGTTGACAGGGATGCTGATAGCAGCGGATATCGATGGCTATTTTAATAATTTGGTATTTTAATAATTTCCTGAAAAAAGCTAACAATTCCGGGGGGGCTTGCGTGAGCCAGCCCGCACCTCGATCAAATGACTATTGGCCCAGTTTTTTCAGCAGCGCCTGTGCTACCTGTTCAGAAGAGGCCGGGTTCTGACCGGTAATCAGGTTGCCATCAGTAACGGTGTAGGGCTGCCAGTCGTCTGCGCTGGAATAGTTCGCCCCCTTCTCCTGTAACAAATCTTCCAGCAAAAAAGGTACGACATCGGTAAGCTCTACTGCTGCTTCCTCGCTGTTACTGAAGCCGGTCAGGGATTTCCCCTTCACCAGCGCACTGCCATCCGCTAACGTAGCGCCCTTGAGTACACCGGGCGCGTGACATACCGCAGCAACCGGTTTACCGGAAACGTACATTGATTCGATCAGGGCGATAGATTGGGGGTCTTCCGCCAGGTCCCACAGCGGACCATGGCCTCCGGGATAAAACAGCGCATCGTATTCATCTGCCTTGATCCCGGAAAGTTTCAGGGTGTTTGCCAAAGCTGCCTGGGCTTGCGCATCAGCATCAAAACGCCGGGTGGCGTCAGTGAGGAAATCCGCTTCCGCGCTTTTAGGATCAAGCGGTGGCTGGCCACCGGCCGGAGATGCGAGGGTGATTTCGGCACCCGCATCACTCAATACATAATATGGCGCAGCAAATTCCTCCAGCCAGAAGCCGGTTTTTCTGCCGGTATTACCAAGTTGGTCATGTGAGGTCAGCACCATGAGTATTTTCATAATTAGAATCCTTGTGTGTTTTGGCGCAAGTAATTGTCGACTACAGCTTATTTAACGCGAAGAAAAAACAGACTGAACAGGCCATCACTGTCGGTCCATGTATCACACAGAGTAAACCCTGCCTGCTGTGCAATCTCCTGAAACTCGGAATCAGTGTATTTATAGGAATTTTCAGTGTGTATGGAATCACCGGTATTGAATTCAAAACCCTGTCCATCAATGTGGACGGTCTGCTTTCGGGTGCTGATGAGATGCATTTCTATGCGGCCAGCAACACTGTTATAGGCGGCGAAGTGCTCAAAGGCATCAAGATTAAAGTCCGCATCCAGCTCGCGATTGGCCCGTTGTAACAGGTTCAGGTTAAAGGCAGCGGTGACACCGCCGGCATCATTGTAGGCCTTATGCAATGTTTCATGGTCTTTTTTCCGGTCGACGCCTATCAACAAGCCGCCACCGGACCCCGTCAGTTGCGCCAGGCACGCCAGGAATTCCACCGCATCGTCCGGATCGAAATTACCGATACTGGAGCCTGGATAAAACATCACCGGCGTGGTCTCGTCCGGAATAAAATCGAGTGACACTTCGCTGGTAATGTCAGTACAAACTGCATGCACATCAAGCCAGGGATAATCTGCTGCCACGGCAGCGGCCGCTGACTTCAGCTGTTCACAGGAAATGTCCAGCGGCGCATAAACCTCCGGACGCAAGGTATCCAGCAGCAAGCGGACTTTTTCACAACTGCCACTGCCCGGCTCAACCAGGTAACAGCCATCGCCAACATGTGACCTTATGTCTTCAGCATGCTTCTCCAGCAAGCTCAGCTCGGTTCTGGTCGGGTAATATTCCGGCTGCTGACAGATCGCCTCGAACAGGCGGGCACCTTCCTCGTCATAGAAATACTTGGGTGGAATGCAGCGTTGATTCTGACGGAAGCCGTCAATCACTTCACGACAGAAATCATCGACCTCCGGTGAATGATTGTAGAAGCGGTAATCTGCAGTCGCTGTCTTCGCCATAATCTGCTCCTCTGCCATTTGTTAGCCTTGTTCTGCCCTGGTACGCCGCGCAGGAACGCCGCAGCTGTTCGGATAAGATCTCTACATTCGGCGCTAGCATACGCTGCGCCCCGGTAAATGCCGTAGCAAGCATTTACAGCGGACCTGCCAGTAAAGCTGTTCCTCTTCTGAGGACATCAATGCAGAATTTTTATTTATTAGTATTTACATATAGTTAATAGATTTTTATGATGTATTATCTGGCTAACGCCTGGCGCTATTCAGACCAACAAAACTGCCATTGTTGCTTTCCGCAAGTTTACGCATCAGCGCTGCATAACGCACGGCATTCGCCGGCAACCCGCCGGTGAAATCAAACAGCACCGGAAAACCGACAGCATGAATGCGTACCCGGGTACGGCCCGAGCGGTCAGCGCGGTTCAACTGGTCGACGGTATCGATGACGGCTTGTATGGATCCGCGCGCGAAGTCATCACCAAACACATACAGACTGATTCGCTTGTCTTTGGCATGGAAACGACGTATCGCTGCCTCGATACCCTCGACCGGGCTGGAATTCGAGAACGGCTCCCAGCCGGCGAGTCGCTTGATAATTGCCTTGCGACGCGCGCTCGAGTCCGGTATCCACTTGCTCTGGTACTGGGAAAACATGTAGTCACCCATGTCATTCATGACCTGGATACCTTTAACCCGCGGATAGATATCCAGCACTTCCCTGACCTTTTTCAGCACCAGCGGCCAGGCGTGCTGGCGCATGGACCCGGAGGTATCAATAATGAAAATAATGTACTCGCTGTCAACCGGCACACCACCAATCGCCGAGCGCGGATTGCTGCGCTGGTAATCAGCCCCCAGCAGGCGACGCATTTCCTCACTGAGACTCTGCTTCGCCGAAGACAGTTGCCCGGCAATGATGGACTGCGCATCCTGCTCATTACGCGCACTCTGGTACTGACCGCGCACGGAAGACATGTCGCCCTGTAACCGGGCCAGCTTTTCACGCGCCTCGGACAATTGCTGCTGCTTGCTGAGCAGTTCCCGGTTGAGCACTGTGGTCTCGCCACGAATCTCAAACAGCTCGGCCTCAAGCTTTTGCACCAGCCCGGTCAGGTCTACCGCCAGTCGTTCGATAACGTGGGGTTCGGATATCTTGACAATCACCAGTAACAGGATGATGGCACCGAAACCACAGGAGACCACGTCAAGAAAAGACATATTGAAGATGTCTACATCACGGCGTTTGCGCTTGGCCATCGTGCTTATCCCTTACAGTGACTCATGGCCAGTCCCGTGCCGGTGTTATAAACGAACCGCGCGTATCAATGGCGAGCTTCCAGTAAGCGGCGGCCGCATAGGCATCACCTTCCATCGGCAGCAGGATGGTATTGACCGGGATACCGGACGACAATGAGCGCACCGCCGTCTCAAAGTGCGCCAGGCGTTCTGCCGCCGAAACAGTGGTGCCTGTCGG